>CAYYHS010000026.1:4523-13378 GCA_964471785.1 uncultured Chitinophagaceae bacterium | reverse complement strand
GGACTCAGGACTCAGAACTCAGGACTCAGAACTCAGAACTCAGAACCCAGGACCCAGGACTCAGGACTCAGAACTCAGAACTCAGAACTCAGAACCTAAAACCATTATCCCTATGCCCGTCATCAGACCGTTTCGCGGAATCCGATACAATCAATCCAAAGCGAACATCAATACCGTCGTCGCCCCTCCGTACGATGTGATTTCGCCCGAACAGCAAAATCAGCTGTACGCCAAAGACCCTCACAACGTAGTCCGTCTCATCCTCGGACGCGAGGAAGATCGCTACGGCGCGTCGGCGAAAGCGTTCAGCGAGTGGCAGGAAGAAGGCGTTCTCCAGCGGGATCAGAAAGCAACGATCTATGCGCTTGCGCAGACGTTTAAGACGACGACTGGGCAGACAATCCAGAGGAAAGGATTCATCGCGCTGTGCCATCTTGAAGAATTTGAAAAGGGAATCGTCCTGCCTCACGAGAAGACGCTCTCCAAAGCAAAGGAAGATCGATTCAAGTTATTTAAGGCGACGAATTCGAACTTCAGCCAAATATTCAGCCTCTATTCCGATCCCGCAAAAAAGGTCGATGCGTTTATCGCTCCCGTCCACGTCGGCACTCCGGCCGTCGATGTAACGTTCGAGGAGGTTCGCAACCAAGTCTGGACGATAACAGATGAAAAGCAGGTTCAGGCTATCGCGCATGAGATGGAACCCAAGCAAGTGCTCATCGCCGACGGTCATCACCGTTATGAAACTGCCCTGGCGTACCGGAACCTGATGAAATCGCAGAATCCAAACCATAACGGCAGGGAGCTCTATAACTTCGTAATGATGTTCTTCACTAACCTGGACGACGAAGGCCTCGTAATCTTTCCGACGCACCGGGTTATTCATAGTCTGCCTGCGTTCAACTGGGGCGAATTTGCGGACGTTATCCGGTCCGTATTCAGTCTGACCGAGTTTGGATCCCGGGACGCCATGCTTGGTGAACTCGCTTCGCGCGGACAGTACTCGTATGGCATCATCGTCAAAGCAAACGCGAAGTATTGGATCGCGACGTTGAAGGAGAACTCGGCGGTCGGAAAGATCGTTCCGAGCTCAATGCCCCCCGATGTGAGGGATCTGGATGTCGTCGTGCTTCATTCGTACTTTCTCGGCAACATTCTCAACATCTCGGCAGAAGCCCAGGAGAAGAAACTCAACATCCATTATATTCAAAACGTCGCAGAGTGTGAACGCGAAGTCATGGATGGAACTGCTCAGATTGCTTTTATCGTCAACCCCACGAGAATTGAACAAGTGCGCGCCGTTGCCAAAGCCGGGCACACGATGCCGCAGAAATCGACGTTCTTTTATCCGAAGCTCCTCTCAGGACTCGTGCTGAACAAAATGGCGGAGTAAATGACCGAGCGGTTCCGCGTTTATATTTCCTACATTCTGATCTGCACGATCTGGGGATCGACATGGCTGGTGATCAAGATCGGCCTGGAGACCCTGACCCCGCTCATGGCGGCGGGATGCAGATTCATGGTCGCAAGCTCAATCCTCTTCACGCTGATCCTGGTCCGGGGAGTGAAGATTCCGTTTGGGCGTGCGGAGAGGTCGTTTTATCTCATCGTAGCGCTTACGTCGTTTAGCATTCCTTTTGCTCTTGTCTACTGGGGAGAACAATATGTCCCCTCAGGGCTCACCTCTATTATTTTCGCGATCTACCCATTTACGGTAGCATTTTTTTCGTATCTCTTTATTCCGTCGGAAAAACCGGCCGCGGGGAAGATCACTGGCATTGCTCTCGGATTCTCCGGTATCGTCGCGATTTTTTCGAATGATGTTCACGCTTCGGACCCAAGAGCATTATGGGGGATGGGCGCAATTCTCTGCAGTGCTATCCTTCAGGGCTATTCAGTGATCGTGGTGAAGAAACATGGCCACGCAATCCATCCTTTCGCCATAACCTTTGTGCCGATGCTGATTGGGGGGGTCCTTCTGTTGGTTTCGAGCGCCCTCTTGGAAAGTCTTTCTGACAACCGGCTCACAACGGGCGCGCTCCTCTCAATTCTCTATCTTGGTATCTTCGGCTCCGTTGCTACCTTTGTAAGCTATTTTTGGTTGTTGAAAAGAGTCGAAGCGGTTCTGTTGTCTCTCACTTCATTCATCACTCCAATCATCGCTGTTGTGCTTGGAGTTATTTTTCTCAATGAGGCGTTTTCTCCGAGGACATTTCTGGGAGCAGCGCTGGTGCTGGGGGGGATCGCCGTTGCCAACTATGCTGAGCTGCGAAAATTCCTTCATCGAACCAGCATTTCAGCGAAGTGATGCAGGCAACATCCAATTCTTGACAATGCTAAGTGAAATAGCTATCATTTTTAGAGGAGGGGGCCCATCGGTAGGGGTCTGGTCTAGCTAAAGTATCTTCCCGTAGTGTATTTCTGCCAAATACTAATTTCGGTTTGCATGTGCGGGTGTCTGCATTTACAGGCGCTCTGCTGTTTCCCTTTTCATAGCTAACAATACTTCCTGAGCACAGCCCAAATTCTATGGAGCGCCTATAATGAAAAGACTCCTTTTGCTCGTTGCGTTGCTTTTGGCTATCGCGGTATTCTTTTTTATGCAGAAAGCCCGCCTCCGACCAAGCTCACCCGATGAGGATGAACTCCTCGAGTCCGTTGTCGGAGATAAGGACGATCCAGGAGCCGCGTTCCGGTTCAGGCACGATATGCTTGCTGGGAGTCATCCCGAAGCAGATTTGCAGCTCCTGCGCAGAGAAGCTGTAGTCTACACGAGCCGAATGGCGACGGTATCAAATCGCGCAAGTTTAAGGAAGACCGCGGCCGGTTCGTGGACGGAGCTCGGACCAGGCAACGTCGGCGGACGGGTGCGTTCGATAGTCATTAATCCGTCGAATGGCAGTCAGATCATTATTGGCTCAGTGTCAGGAGGAATTTGGAAGAGTACTGATGGAGGTGCCTCATGGTCAAACAAAACTGACACTCTCAATCTTTTGGCGATCAGTTCGCTGCTCATTGATCCGACAAACAGCAATATTGTCTACGCGGGCACCGGTGAAGGGTGGCAGAACTACGATGCCGTGTATGGAGGCGGAATCTACAAGTCGACCGACTTTGGAGATACATGGACGCTCCTCTCCAGCACGACCGGAGCCGCGGCAAGCAATTTCAGAAATGTCATGAAACTTGCCTCCGACATATCGGGGAACATCTACGCGGCGACAAAGGACTACATGTCCAAATACGGCGGTGGGATTTATGACCTGGCAGGCGGGTTGTTCCTTTCAAGCGATCAAGGAGTGTCGTGGCACAAAATCAGTTCCACGACCATGTCGACGAACTACTTCAACCCTGACGACGTCGTCGCGGTCTCATCCTCACTAATCGATTTCGCCGTTGGGCCCAATGGTTCGACCCTTGGCGGCATTTATCGGACCACCAACGGGGGAGGGATATGGACAAAGGTTGCCTCTACTCTGCCGACTTCCAATTATGGAAGGATAGCACTCGCACAGGATCCAAACAATGTCAACACACTCTATGCTGCGTTCGAATCGTTGGACACCTCGCCGTCCGGAGACGCCGGACTAAAAGGAATATTTAAGTCGACCGACGGGGGCGCCACGTGGGCCCAGCTCACCTCGCCGCAGAAGATAACCTCGACGAGCACCTCGTCCGGCAACATGTCCTACCTCAAGGATCAAGGATGGTACGACAACGTCATTGCCGTCGATCCGAATGACTCGTCTAATATATTCGTCGGCGGGGTTGAGGTAATGAAGTCGACAAACGGGGGAGCGAGCTGGGCACAGGTTACGTTTTGGAACTCCTTCTACGGGGCGCCGTACGTGCATGCCGACCACCATGCCTTTGCCTTCGATAGGACTACTCCCAACACCGTCATCGACGGAGACGACGGGGGCGTCTATAAGACGACCAATGCGGGGACTTCGTGGACGAGCCTGAACAACGGCTTAGGTATCACACAATTTTATGGTGGGGCCGTCTACAAGACGGGTGCCACGTATTACGGCGGGACACAGGATAACGGACACTTGAAATACAGTGGAACCGGCGCTTTGTGGACCACCGCGGTGGGCGGCGACGGAGGATATGCCGCTCAGGATCAAACCGCGCCCCAGGTGTCGTACGAAGAATATGTCTATCTCGAGTTGAGTAAGACGACCGACGGTGGAGCAACATGGAACAACTGCATCGCGGGCTTAACCGACGCAAAAAGTAGCAGCTCATGCCTCTTTATTTCACCGTTTGCGATGAACCCGGAGAACTCCGCGGTGCTCATTGCAGGATCCAATCGGGTTTGGGTGTCGACAAACTCGGCCGGCTCCTGGACCGCGGTAAGCAATGTCCTTTCGAGCGGTCGTTTCGTCAGCGCGGTCACACTTGTGAACGGTACGACAAACTTTCTCGCATTTGCAGGAACGACAGACGGGAAAATTTTTCGATGTCGCACTCTTAACCCGGCTGCGGGTGTCAATGCATGGGATACTATCACACCTCCGTTGAACAACAGCGGCTGGGTCCGTCGGATTGTTGTAGACCTCAACGATAAAAATAAAGTGTACGCATGCTACGGCGGATACAACACCGCTGGACAACTCTCATCTCGTCATGTCTGGTACTCCACTGATCAAGGGACCACATGGTCGGACATCTCCACTCAGCTTGCCAACGTTCCCGTTCATTCGCTCGCCATCGACCCGAACTCTTCCTCAGTCGTCTATGTCGGTACGGAGACGGGGGTTTATACCACGTCTAATCTCGGAACAACGTGGCAATCGTTTTCGGCTGGGATGCCGTTATATGTTCCGACGGATGAAGTAGTCGTACAGCACGACACGAAAGCGATCTTCGCCTTTACGCACGGACGCGGTGTTTTTTCCACCTCTCCATCGTCAAATTCATCGCCGGGTTGGACCATCCAGGCTTCGGGCGTCACGACAAGCCTCTGGTCGGTGAAAGCCGTTGATCAGTCGATCTGCTGGACGGCTGGATCCGGCGGCGTGGTACTGTTGACGACGAACGGCGGGAGCAAATGGAACTCGGTTGGAGGAGGAACGATCGGAACATCGGATATCTATGCGGTTGAAGCCTTGGACGCAAATACTGCATTCGTTACGTCGAGTCCATCGGCGACCTCAATTTACAGAACTACTAACGGAGGAACTACATGGGGGAACGTCTATAGTCTGGCGGGAGGCTTCATCGACGGCATAAAAATGCTGGATGCGTCCCACGGTATCGCGGTCGGAGATCCAGTCGGAGGGACGTGGACTATTCTCAAGACGAGTGACGGAGGTGCCTCGTGGGCGAGGATCGCGACGGAACCTGTGCGGGCCGGGACAGAGGCAGGCTGGAACAATTCAGTGGCAGTCGTTGGAGCGTCGAAAATCTGGTTCGGGACAAACTCCAGCAGGATATATCGGTCGACAGACGCCGGCGTTACCTGGTCATGGAGCCCGCTTCCATTTGCGAATAGCCTCAGCCTTGCATTCAGCGATGCGCAGTACGGGTTGGCTGGTTCAGACTCCGGTGCGACGGCCAGAACCACCGACGGGGGTGCCACGTGGCTGCCGGTGACTGCGGGGAACGGCGGGCCAGCCTACGCGATATCGGCGACGCCGAGCGATTTCTTTGCAGTGTACGGAGGAAGTGTCTATCGTAGCGGCACACATGGCGCCTTATGGAGCGCATCATTCACCGGTTCTATTGGATCCCTCTACGCCCTCAATTTTGTTTCGAGCGGCTCGAATATTTCCGGGTGGATCGCAAGCAGTGCTGGAAGTATCGCGGTCTTCTCGGGCACTGCTTCAGGAATCCAAGCAAACGCTGGTTCTATTCCGTCTGAATTTGTTTTGCGTCAAAACTATCCGAACCCTTTTAACCCTCAGACAAAAATCGAATTTGTTCTGCCGAAAACGGTGCGTGTTTCGCTCAAAGTTTTTAACTCAGTCGGCGAAGAGGTTGCGACGCTGGCCGATAACGTGATGAATGCCGGGACTCAGCAAGTGGAGTGGAATGGGCGGAATGGTTTGGGCGAGAGTGTCGCGAGCGGAGTCTACTTCTACCGCGTGGTCGCCGGTGAGTTCGTGGCCACGAAGAAAATGCTGCTGATCAAGTAAGGTCAGACATATCCGAGCCTTTGGTAATAGATCATCCTGATCCCGCCGTTTTTTGCCGGATGCAGCACTTCCTGATTGGAGGGAGAAGGATCTCGCATGAGCGATGACCTTACTTCTCGGTCTTTGATACCCCCGCGCAATCAGGATTCTTCGCACCTCCTGGAAGGCGGCGGGACGCAGGATGACAACATTGTTTCTCTAGGTTTGGCTCCGATCTAAATTAATATAATATGAGGCGCGGGCATCGATTGTTTCATAACCCGCGCTTTGCTATTTTGGTGTGAAAAGAATTTTCAACCAAAAAGCCGCGTCTCCCCATGATCAAGAAAATCGCCCATATTGGAGTTGCCGTAAGGGATCTCCATAGCTCTGACGATCTTTTTTCCAAACTCCTCGGCAAACCCGCAGCCCACAGCGAATATGTCCAGGAACAAACGGCCCATCTCTCGTTTTACCCCGTCGGTGAAAGTTCTATCGAGCTGATCGAATCGGCAGGAAAGGCTGAAGACGGCTCTTCCATCGCTACGTTCGTCGAGAAGAGAGGAGAAGGAATTCATCACATTTGCCTGGAAGTTGATGACATCAGGGCCGAGATGTCCAGATTGAAAAGTCTTGGTTTCCGCTTCGTTGAAGATGTGCCTTCGCCCGGCGGCGATGGAACTATTGTTGCGTTCATTCATCCAAAATCTGCTAACGGCGTGCTCGTTGAACTGAGCCAGCGCGTCTGATTTTTCATCCTGAAGAGCCCGATGTCCTACAACGAAAGAACTATTTCGTTTCCCAAGGAAGAGATTTCGCTTGAGGAAAAGCTGAGCAACCTTCCACCCCTGCCCGGAGTCTATCAATTCAAAGACAGAGAAGGGACGGTCCTCTATGTAGGGAAGGCAAAGAACCTCCGTAATCGAGTCCGCCAGTACTTTCACAAATCGCATGCGCTCGAGCCGCGCATCGGGACAATGGTTGAGAAAGCCACCGACGTGGAAATCATTACGACCGATTCGGAGGTCGAAGCGCTGATCCTCGAGGCAAATCTCATAAAGTCGCACAAACCCCGTTACAACGTCAGCCTCAAGGATGATAAGAGTTATCCCTACATTGTCATCACCAACGAGCCGTATCCTCGCGTCTTCGTTACACGGCGGATTTATCGCGACGGATCCCGCTATTTCGGTCCGTACACCGACGTCCACACGATGCGTTCGGCGCTGAAGACTGTCCGCGACATTTTCATGATCAGGAGCTGTAATTACCGTATTGACCAGGAATTCATCGAAAAGAAAAAAGTAAGAGTGTGTCTCGACTACCATATTAAGAAATGCGAAGGCCCGTGCGAGGGGCTGGTGCCGCAGGAACGGTATGCCGGGATGATCGAACATGTCGCTCAGGTCCTTCGCGGGAAGACCGTCAGTGTTATCGGCGCGCTCGATGGTCAGATGAAATCAGCGGCCGCGGCATTGCGGTTTGAGGAAGCGGTGATCTTCAGAAACAGGATGCGCGAGCTTGAAATCTATTCTTCGAAGCAGAAGGTTGTCGACATCGAGCTGCACGACCGCGATATCGTTGCGATCGCAGCCGAGGGGGATGACGCCTGCGGCGTCGTGTTTAAGATTCGAGAGGGAAAAGTGCTGGGGCGGCAGCACTATTATGTGAATAGGGTAGAAGGCAAAAACGAGTCCGAAATCATCGAAGCCCTTGTGCAGCGTTATTACCTCGACTCAACTGATATTCCCTCGGAACTAATTCTTTCTTCACCTATTGAGTCGCTCGAAGTAACAACCGAGTGGCTCTCAAGCCGGAAAGGAAAACCGGTCGAGATCATCGTCCCCGAGGGAGGGGAGTTGGCGAAGCTCATCGGCATGAGCAGAAGGAATGCGCAGTACTTGCTCGACGAGTTGAAGATCCAGAAGATGAAAAGAGATGATTTCGTTCCTCATGCTGTGCAATGTCTCCAGAAAGACCTCCGGTTAGCGAATCTGCCGCGCCGGATCGAATGTTTCGATATCTCCCATCTCCAGGGATCGGAAACGGTTGCCTCCATGGTGGTCTTCGAAAACGGGAAGCCCAAGAAAGGAGACTATCGGAAATTCAAGATTCACATTGCAGAATCAGGAAACGTTGTCGACGATTTCGCAAGCATGAGGGAAGTCATTCGGAGAAGATACACACGTATACTCCAGGAACAATCGTCATTGCCGGACCTTATTGTTGTCGACGGCGGCAAAGGCCAGCTTTCCAGCGCGTGCGAGGTGTTGAATGATCTGAAGCTCCAGTCGCAGCCCATCGTCAGTCTGGCCAAAAGGCTGGAAGAAGTATTCGTGCCCGGTACCAGCGATGCCGTTTCAATTCCAAAAACATCTTCTTCCCTCAGACTCCTCCAGCAAATCAGGGATGAGGCTCACCGTTTTGCGATAACGTATCATCGCTCGCTACGCGATAAACGGACGCTGCAGACAGAACTCGACCTGATCGACGGCATCGGAAAGAAGAGGGCGAAAGAATTGCTCGAGGCATTCGGATCTGTGCAGGGAGTAAAATTTGCCACCGACGAACAACTTGTCGAAATTGTGGGCGAGAAAGTAACGGCGAAGATCAAGGAGTATTTTGATGTCGCCATGAAGCGGGATGAATGAGAGGCAATACTTCGGTTTGAAATCCAAACTTTTTCTCGTTCCCAAACTCTGTTTGGGAACGATCGGTGTGTGCTCTACGCCG
>CAYYHS010000026.1:0-4423 GCA_964471785.1 uncultured Chitinophagaceae bacterium | reverse complement strand
AATATGAAAAGCTGTCGTCTTGCAGGAAGTCCCAATCATGTCAACGAGATTTATTGGGGTGACGGGACTAAGGTGTATGGTCAGGCCGCGGATGGACCTATGCCTCTTGAACCCCACAAAGTGGGATGCAAGAGGTTTTTTATTTTAGTCATCGACCGGTGACGCGGCAGTAGCTCTCCGCATTCCTTTTTTGTTCACTTATCATGGCTCAGTTTAGTCTACTTTTGCCCGTCGGACTGATGATTGTCGGGCTCTTTATCCTCTGGTGGAGCTCGATGCTCCGACAGAGGCGCTATGATATCGATCTGAGTCAGAGCGAAGCCAGATATCGCAGCTTCTTCGATAATTCACCGATCTCTCTTTGGGAAGAGGATTTTTCCGAAGTGAAAGGATATCTCGAGAGGCTAAGGAAATCCGGCGTGAAAGACTTCAAGAGATATTTTACGAACCACACCGGAGAGGTGACGGCATGCGCGGGGATGGTAAAAATTCTCGATGTGAACAAAGCAACCTTAAAGCTGTTTAACGCGGAGAGCAAGACAGATCTTTTCGCCGGGCTAAATGTTGTTTTTGGAAACGAGATCCATGAAGCGTTCATCGACGAGTTGGCGGCGATTGCGGCGGGGCTGACGTCCTTCGAAACCGAGGATTTTAATCGGACAACGACAGGGGAGCGCAAAGACATCTTCATGAACTGGTCGGTTGTGCCGGGGCATGAAATCGATTTTTCCAAAGTACTTGTTTCGATCATTGACATTACGGAACGGCGATACGCAGATCAGGCGCTGCGCGACAGTGAAAAGCGGTACCGCGATCTGGTCGAAAATATCAGTGAAGTCTATTTCGTTTGCGATGACCAGGGATCCGTGGTCTATGCCAGTCCGAATTTGTTCTCCGCGACGGGATTTCGGCAGGAGGAGATTATCGGAAAGCCATTCCTTCGTCTGGTGGCTTCTGAGGATCGCCCGAGAGTGCTCGCCTTTTACAGAGCACGGACCGAAGACGGAACGCTCGACACTGCATGCGAATTTCGGGGAAAACGAAAAGACGGTCGTGTGACCTGGGTGGAGCAATCGACAAGAATTATCCGCGATGAGCAGGGGAGGGTGAAGGAATACCGGAACGTCGTTCGTGACGTGACGGAGCGCATCCGTGCACGTGACGAACTGGCGTCGAGGGAACGGCGCTTTCGTGCCCTCATTGAAGAGAGCTCGGATGTTGTCTGTTTGGTAAACGGGGATGGTGTGATCACTTATGTAAGCCCTTCGGCGGTGAAGATGCTCGGATACCAGCCTGAGGAACTGATCGGGCGGAATGCCTTTGACCTGGTTCATGAGGCCGATAAAGATCTCATCCGGAATCTCCTCGATCTCTTGTTAAGAGAGCCGTCGAGATCCGTCTCGGCGGAGTTTCGGAGGCGGGCGAAGAACGGAACGTGGCGATGGACGGAAGGAGTAGGGAAGAACCTGCTCGGCGACCCATCAGTCGGCGCCATTGTTGTCAATTTTCGCGATGTCGAAGAACGGCGCGCTGCCGAAGAACTGCTGCGCGAACTTCCGATTCGCATCATCAACGCGCAGGAAACCGAACGTCGCCGCGTTGCACGCGATTTGCACGACAGTGTCAATCAGATTCTCTCGTCCGTAAAATTCAGGATGGAGAGCGTTGAAGAACGGATCCCCCAGAAGGACAAAGTTCTCCGCGCCGTCGTCGCGAAGGCAAAACTCTCGCTCGAGAATGCTATTCACGAGGTGCGCAGGATTTCACAAAACCTTCGCCCCAGCGAACTGGACGACCTCGGTGTCGTGTCCGCGGTCCGGAGCATGTGCGACGAATTCCAGGCGGCGACGAAGATCGACGTGGATTTGAAATTCTCACGTTTCCCAAAAAGTCTTTCACCGGAAGTCGAAGTTACCATGTACCGGATCATTCAGGAAGCCCTCAGCAACGTTGCAAAGCATTCGGAAGCTACCCGCCTCACGATCCGCTGTGCAAAAGAACATTCACACCTGGCTCTGCAAATAAAAGACAATGGCAAGGGGACCGAGCATTCAGACCTCGGCGTAGGATCCGTAGAAGGGTTCGGCATGGGACTGTTGAACATGAAGGAAAGAGCTGCCTACGTCGGTGGAAGTGTCTCGATCCACTCCTCGTTGAAGAAAGGAATGGAGATTTCCGTGCAGCTGCCGTTCGGGGAACACGCCGTCAAGGAGATGACGCAATGAAAAAATCAAAAATAAAAATTCTTATCGTCGATGATCACCCGCTCGTACGGGAAGGACTGCGATCGTGCCTGATCGAGGAAAAGAATTTGGAAATTCTGGGAGAAGCCGGTGACGGCCAGGAAGCGATTCGGTTGGCGAAGAGTACGCTTCCCGATATCATCCTTCTCGATATCAATATGCCGGGAATGAACGGTCTGGAGACGGCTCGGATTTTGATCAAGACTGTCCCTAAAAGCAAGATCCTCATCCTCACAATGCACGAGAGCAAAGAATATGTGCATCGGATGGTGGCTACAGGGGTGCAGGGATATGTGCTGAAAGATTCACCTCCATCCGAGCTTATCTCCGCGATCGGGGCGGTGCATCATGGAGGGACTTTCTTCAGTCCCAAAGTTTCCGAAGCGGTCATGAACGAATACGTGAAGACGATACGAACGAAGGGAGAAAGGGGGGGCGCTGAGCTTTCGCGACGCGAGTCCGAGGTCCTTGCGCTGATCGCCGAAGGGCTGGGAAATAAGGAAATTGCGGTCAAACTCTTCGTGAGTGTCAGGACGGTGGAGACCCATCGCGAACGGATCATCAAAAAACTGGACATCCACACGGTTGCAGGATTGACCCGGTATGCCTTGACGAAGGGCATTGTGAAACTTACCTAATATCCGTACATTACCCGACAAAAAATATCCGTAGTTGTCCCGATAGTGAAGATTTGCCTGTTTGCGTATATTTCAGCACCCTAAGAGCAATCTATTAACTGGAAATGGAAGCGCTTTTCAAAGTGATCTTTCATCCTTGGTACCAGTGTCTCGATCATATCAGGACGTTGTGAAGCGGATTAGTGTGAAACTCCAGTAACGAAATGGCAGATACTTCTCCATATCAGATAATCGCGAAGGAAACTTCGGGCAAACCCGTGCAGGGTTTTATCACTGCGACATCGGCTTCCGAGGCGCGGAGAAGAGCAAAACTCCATCCGCGATTTAAGGATACGACGCTCATTTCCGTCCGGAAGAAGAAGAACTTTGCCTACAGAGTCCGGCACGGCGCAAAAACGATAGACGGATTCCAAACCGCCTACACTCGGCAAGAGGTCGTTGCGGCGTTGGAGCGGATCGGGTTTGATGTACGCTGGGTGCGCCGCCATTACGAGATTAAGTTCAAGGCCGGGTCGAACGAGATTGTCTCGTTTGTAGGGACGAGCGCTCGCCTGCTGGAACAGAAGCTTCCGTACACGGAAGTGCTGCAGGTGATGGTGAACAGCGTCAAAGACAAGAACATGAAGGTGGCGCTGCGTGATATTATTCTCGATCTGAAGAACGGCGTTGATTCGCGCGAAGCGTTTTTGAAACAGGGAAAGATCTTTGGGGAACACACCGCTCTCATGCTTGGCATCGCATCGAAGAGCGGCGACATGACGACGATTTTTAAGAGCGTAGCGCAGTTGGTGGAGCGCCAGGCCGAGTTCAAAAAAGGACTCACGAGTGCGTTGATCCTCCCGGCTGTTACATCGCTCACCCTTGTCGGCGCCATCGCGTTCTATGTGCTCTTCCTTCTTCCGAAGATGATGAAATTGATGGGGCCGCTCCTCGACGAAGTGCCTCCGCTGACGGCGTTCGTGCTGAACTTCAGCGACTGGGTGCAGGGAAACTGGATACTGCTCACGCTTCTCTTTATCCTGGCGCTCGGAGGATTCTATGCGTACATCGTTTCCCCCCGGGGGCGCCTTGCGATGCACCGGTACATTGTGAAGATACCGTACGTCGGCAATATTCTTCGCAACACAAGCACAGAAATTTTCTGCCGAGTCCTCGGCATTATGTATGGTACGGCCGGCGAAAACATCGAAGCGATTCAATTGGCTGCCGAATCGAGCGGGAATCGCTGGCTGGCGTTGCAGATAAAAACTGTGGCAATTCCTACGATGCTCAAGTACGGCACGGAATTGGCGAGGGCGCTTGAATTGGTGGATTTTTTCCCGGAGATGTTTCTCTCGCGATTCAAAACTGCCGCGGAAACCGGCGCGGTGAAAGATACGGCAAACCAGCTCGCAGATTTTTATCAGATGGAAAATCACTATGCGATGAAGAATATGATAAGCTTCATCGAAGTCATTATTTCGGTCGTCATTATGGGATCGATGATCTTTCTGACGCTTCTCTCCTCTGAAACAGCGTCGATGAACATCAGGACGATGTAGG
>CAYYHS010000025.1:0-13442 GCA_964471785.1 uncultured Chitinophagaceae bacterium | reverse complement strand
CAGCATTCCTGTCAGGATGCGGCAACGGGCATAAAGGCGTCATCGAGGCGAGCGGCACGCTTGAGGATGTGGAAGTCAACGTCTCCGCAAAAGTGCCCGGTCAAATTCAATCGATGTTTGTGGATGAAGGGAGCAGTGTGAAGGTAGGCGACACCCTCGCCATTCTCGATCACTCTTCCGTCGACATCCAGCTCACCCAGGCAAAAGCAGGGGTGGACCTGGCCGACGCGCAGTACCGATTATTGGTTAATGGCGCCAGGAAGGAAGACCTTCAGCTTGCGGAAGAGAATCTCCGGCAAACTGAATCATCCTACAAGAGGGCAAAAGACGACTATGAGCATATCAAATCGCTCTACGCGACAAATAGTGTGACAAAAAAAGAGCGCGATGATGCAGAGTCACGGTTCACGATCGCGAAAGCCGCGAACGCTTCGGCGGAGCAGAATCTCCAAAAGCAAAAACGCTTCGCCCGTCCGGAAGATCTCGCTGCGGCGAAAGCCCGGCTCGATCAGGCGAAGGCGTCGGCGGATCTTCTTCGAAAACAAATCTCCGACGCACACATCGTTTCTCCGGTCGCGGGTACCGTCACCCATAGGCCAGTGGAGGTCGGTGAACTTGTCGGCGTAGGAACGATCATGGCGACCGTTTCCCAATTGGAAACCCTCAATTTAATGATCTACGTCAGCGACACGGACTTGGGGAAGGTAAAGCTCGGAGGCGCTGCTGATCTTGTCATCGATACATACCCGGATAAGACATTTCCGGCGAAAGTAATCTACATTTCTCCGATCGCAGAGTTCACTCCAAAAAACGTTCAGACAAAAGAAGACCGGACGAAACTCGTCTTCGGGGTGAAGCTTGAGGTTCCGAACCCGGCAGGAATCCTTAAAGGCGGCATGCCGGTCGACGCATATTTGAAGTAACTTCGCAGGCCTCTTCATGAAATCTAAAATTGTCGAGGACAAAAAGACGGAAGCGATCGAGCTTCGGTCATTGTCAAAAAAGTTCGGTGAAATTACCGCCGTGAACTCCGTGTCGCTCCAAGTGCATAGGGGAGAGATGTTTGCCCTTGTTGGACCCGATGGGGCGGGAAAAACCACGATCATACGAATGCTCTGCGGGATCACCGTACCGACCGGCGGAGAACTCTCCGTCCTCGGCTTTGACGTGAAGAAGCAAACAGAAGAGGTCCGGAAAAGAATCGGTTATCTTTCCCAGAAATTCAGCCTTTATGGCGACCTGACTGTTGACGAGAATATCGAGTTCTTTGCTGAGATCCACGGCGTGAAGAACTACAAGCCGCGAAGGAACGAACTTCTCGAGTTTACTCGGCTGACGCCATTTCGAACGCGACTTGCCGACAAACTCTCCGGCGGGATGAAGCAAAAACTGGCCCTCGCCTGCACGCTCATTCATACTCCGGAACTAATTCTCCTCGACGAGCCGACGACGGGCGTAGACCCGGTGTCGCGGAGAGATTTCTGGAAAGTGCTTTCGAGCCTCCTGAAGAGCGGTATCACCATCATCATGACGACGCCGTATCTCGACGAAGCGGAGCGGTGCAGCCGCGTGGCTTTGATGAATGAAGGAAAAATACTGGTGGCCGATACACCTCAAAATGTCAAGAAAGTGATGAAGGGAACCCTCTTCGAAATCGTCTGTCCGGATATCCGCGGTTCTTTCAAGTTATTGAAGGGGTTTCCGGTCGTGAGAGAAGTTCAGGCGTTCGGAGACCGGCTTAACATCGTCGTCAACGATGCTGCCGTCGATGTTCCAAAGGTTATCTCTTACCTTGCCCAGAATAAGATTGCCGTGGAGGAGTGGAGATTGGTTCCCCCTTCGCTGGAGAACGTTTTCATCTCATTGTTGTCCGACCATCCGTCCCAAAAAGAAAGTGAGGTTGTTGTTTCCTGATGAACGCACGAACCGTTATTGTCGCTCTTCTCGCTGGCATCTCTCCGGCCCTCTTCGCGCAGGAGCGCGTTCTCACAATTGAAGAGAGTATTGCCATCGGGCTGGAGAACAGCAAGGCGCTGCATTCTTCGCAAATGAAACTGAATTACGCAGACGCAAAGGCGAGCGAAGCATCTGCCGGGCTCTATCCATCATTGAAAGCACAGGCATCATACCAAAGACTTAGCAACGTTCCTGCTTTCACGATCCCATTGCCGGGTTTCCCAGTCACCTTTCCGGTTATCCTCAACAATTACGGAGCGAAGGCGACTTTGCAGCAGCCGCTTTTCACCGGATGGAAAATGCAGAGCTTGGTCGACGCCGCTCAATACTCGGCGGAAGCCACGAAGCATGACTTCGAGAAAGACAAGGCGGAATTGGTCTACAACATCAAATCTGCCTACTGGAATTTATTCCGGGCCGAGGAATTCAAGCGGTTGAGCGACGAAAATGTCAATCAAATCAGCTCGCATCTCGCAGATATCCAAAGCATGTTCGACCAGGGAATGGCGACGACAAACGACGTCCTGAAAATTAAAGTGCAGTTCTCCGGCGCGAAGCTCATGCAAAGTGAAGCGGCCAACGACGTCCAGATCGCGATGATCGGTTTCAATTCCACCCTAGGCATTCCGCTTTCGACAACGGTAGGTCTCGGCTCGAAATTGACCCCTGTGACAAAAGAATTTCCCGAAGTCGACCAGTTGCTCGCTGCAGCCTTCGCCGATCGTCCCGATATGCAGGGGATGGAATGGCGGCTGAAGGCTTCGGAGAGCGGGGTTACCGGCGCAAAAGCCGGCTGGTCTCCGCAGCTTTTTCTTACCGGCGATTATATTTACTCACGGCCGAACCAGCGAATTTTCCCGGCAGTGGACGCGTTTAAAGACTCATGGGATGTGGGAATTTCTCTCCAATTCGACATCTGGAACAATTTGACGACAGTCTACCAAACAACGGAGGCACAAGCTCAATACGAACAGACGAAGGATGCAATTGCAATTCTGAAAGACGGCGTTACACTCGAAGTGACTCAGAGTTACCTTTCGTTTAAGCAAGCGAAGCAGAACATCCAGCTCTCTCATTTAGGAGTCGATCAAGCGACTGAGAATCTCCGGCTGACGCACGAAAAATTTAAGGCTGGCCTGACCACAAACTCGGAGATGCTTGATGCCGAAGTTGCGGGACTTCAGGCGAAGCTTCAGCTTACACAATCACTCGTAGAGTACGAGATAGCTCAGGCAAAACTTGAGAAGGCAATCGGGATTTCGAACTAACTCCGCTTGTCAGGGACAGGGCGGCATGGCGGCCTGAATTCTCGACTCCCGCTTCCCGTTAAACACCGTGTGAATTATCGGAAAGGAACGCGACATCTGTGAACGGAAATTCCATCGAAGTAGAAAATCTGACAAAGAAGTTCGGAGATTTTTACGCGGTCGATCACGTGAATTTTGCGGTGAAGCAGGGGGAAATCTTCGGATTCCTGGGGGCGAACGGGGCCGGCAAATCGACCACGATCCGGATGCTCTGCGCGTTGCTTCAGTCGACCGACGGAACGGCGAGGGTAGGAGGGTTCGATATCAACAAAGAGCCTGCCCAAGTAAAGGGGATCATCGGCTATATGTCGCAGAGGTTTTCCCTCTATGAAGACCTTACCGTCGACGAGAATATTAACTTCTTCGGAAGAGTGTATGGACTGACGAACCACGAACTCAAAGAGAGAAAAGAGTGGGTTCTCGAGATCGCCAATCTGCGGGGGCGCGAGAAGAGTATCACCGGGACACTGCCTGGCGGGTGGAAGCAACGACTGGCGCTCGGGTGTGCGGTTCTTCATCGGCCGAAAATAGTTTTTTTGGATGAACCGACCAGCGGCGTAGATCCCGTGATGCGGCGAAGATTCTGGGAGCTCATCAACGACCTTTCTGCCGACGGAATAACCGTGTTGGTCACGACGCATTTTCTTGAAGAAGCGGAATATTGCAATGATATCATCCTCATCAACGCGGGAAAGATCATTGCAGGCGGCAGCCCCAAAGAACTTAAGCATAACTATATCAAGCATCCTATTCTTGAAGTACACTGTACTAATGTGATCGAGGCGCTGACGTTGATTGAGAAAGAGCCATGGGCCGAAGAGACTTCCGTATTCGGTAATTCCCTTCACGTCAATGTTCTAGACGAGCAGGCCGCCCGGAAGCACGTTACGGAGATTCTTCAGGCTCAGAATATTGAGGTCACTGCCATCGAGAGGATTACGCCGTCGCTCGAAGATGTTTTCATCTACCTGCTCGACCAGGAAGCAAAGAAGGCCGCATAAGGATGCCGAAGAATAAGACAATCTGCGCAACGATGAAGGGAATTGCAGGATGCTGAGACATCTACTACCGATCATCAAAAAAGAATTCCGACAGATTCGTCGGGACAAGCGAGTCCTTGCGATCCTGACTCTCGTTCCGGCACTACTCTTGCTTCTGAACGGGTATGCGCTGAATTTCGATGTCACCCACATCAAAATGGCGGTCATCGACCAGGAGAACAGCAAAGAGAGCCGCGATTTTCTTAACGCGTTCGTCACCTCCGGGTATTTCGACTATGTGGAATATCTGAAGTCGGCGGATGAGGCGATGCACATGATCGACGATGCACGCATCCGCGCAGCAATCGTCATTCCGACCGACTTTTCTCACAAGCTCATCTCCGGAGAAACCACCGATGTTCAGGTGCTCGTGGATGGGATGGACTCCAACGCGGCCTCTACAGTTCTCGGGTATGTTCAGGCGGTAACGCTTCAGTATTCCCAAAAGATCGTCCTCAAAAATCTTGCGAAGATCGGAAGGGGCAATTACATTCCCATCCAATACGACGCCCGGGTTTGGTACAACCCTGAACTTAAGAGCGCAAAATTTCTGGTCCCCGGTCTCATAGGCTTCATCCTCGCCATTACAGCGGTGATTGCAACTTCACTCTCAATTGTAAAGGAAAAGGAGCGGAATACGATTGAACAAATCGATGTCTCGCCAATCAGTTCGCTTGAACTCGTTGTCGGGAAGATGATTCCGTACGCGCTGATTTCGCTCGTCGCGGCGGCATTGGTAATCGCAGCGGCCTATTTTCTCTTTGATGTTGTGGTAAAGGGGAGTTACATCTATCTTTTCGGGGCGACGTTATTGTTCATTCTTGCCGCATTGAGCATCGGCCTCTTTGTTTCGACGATTTCAGACAGCCAGCAGGTGGCGTTTCAACTTGCGTCGCTCATGTCTATGCTTCCGACGATGATCCTCTCCGGTTTCATGTTTCCGATTCGAAGTATGCCGTGGTGGCTGCAGATACTCACCAACATAACTCCAGCGAAGTTCTATCTCGTCATACTGCGGTCCATCATCCTCAAGGGGGTTGGCATTGCCGGATTCTGGGATCAGGCCGTCTACCTGATGATATTTACGGGCGTCCTGATGACGATCAGTGCACGCCGTTTCAAGAAAACTCTGAGCTAACCCTATGAACAAACAACGCGTCATTGCTTTGTTGAGAAAGGAATTCGGCCAGCTTTTCAAAGACAAAAAGCTCTTGCCTCTTATTTTCGTTGCGCCGGTTCTGCAGCTCACGTTCCTTGGCTTTGCAGCGTCTCTCGATGTCAAAGACATTTCGATGGTCCTGTGCGACCTCGACAAAACGGAGTCAAGCCGGCAGTTCATCGAAAAGTTCACCAACTCCGGCTATTTTACCGTCGATTATTCGACAGAAGATTATGGCAGCATCCAGTCCTATCTAGACGACCACAAGACGACGATGGCGCTGGTCATACCGAAGAAATTTGGCGACAACCTTCTTAAGCGCCAGCCGGCTCGCGTCCAGGTAATTCTTGACGGGAGCGAAGGAAACAGCACGGCGATCGCGCTGGGCTACGTAAATCAAATTATCGTCTCATATTCCAACAATGTGATGGCCGATGTTGTGGGGGACCATAATGTCGGAGGGATCAACCTGCAGGCACGCGCATGGTTCAATCCATCCCTCAAAAGCCGGAACTACATGGTCCCCGGAGTTTTGGTCTTGATTCTGCTGATCACGACGATGAACCTTACCTCCATGGCCATTGTCAAGGAGAAGGAGATTGGAACCCTCGAGCAGATCATGGTCACGCCGATTACTCCGACTGAATTGATCCTGGGGAAGCTGATACCGTTTACGATTATCGGTCTCGTAAACTGGGTCATTGTGCTCGTGGCGATGGTTGTAGGCTTTGGAATCACTATCAACGGAAGCCTTCCACTATTGTTTGGCCTCACCCTCTTCTTTTTGCTCACGTCGCTCGGGCTCGGCTTATTCGTGTCGACCCTCTCCAACACTCAACAGCAGGCAATGATGACTTCGCAGTTTTTCGTGCTCCAGCCGATGATGTACATCTCTGGATTTACGTTCCCTATTGAAAACATGCCTAAGGTACTCCAGCTATTCTCTTTTGGAGTGCCGATGAGGTATTATCTTATTGTTGTACGATCGATAATCCTGAAGGGGGTGGGAATCAGGAACCTGTGGTTCGAAGCCGGCGCATTACTTTTTATGGGGGTCATGGTACTTATCGCCAGCGTATTGCGATTCAAAAGTAAGTTAGATTGAGGGTAGACCGCTATTTCATTGAAAGGAATGTCATCATGGAATTAGGACTCAGGAACAAAATAGCGCTTGTCACTGCGTCGAGTCAGGGACTCGGGAGAGCGGCTGCAGAATCGTTGGCGCGTGAAGGGGCCACGGTCGTCATTTCTTCCCGCAACAAGAAGCTTCTTGAACAGACTGCGGCCGAGATTGCAGAGGCCACCAAAGCGGAGGTGTTTCCTTTCCGGGCCGATGTGAGCATTTCAAAGGAGATCAAGAAATTGGTCAGTGCCGTCGTCAAACAATTCGGCACAATCCACATCCTCGTGAACAACGCGGGAGGCCCGCCGGTCGAATCGTTCGACCGACTCACCGACGACTCGTGGGAAGATGGGGTGAACCTCACGATGATGAGTGTCATCCGTCTTGTGCGAGAGGTTTTGCCGTTGATGCAAAAGCAGCACTGGGGAAGAATCATCACCCTGAACTCGGTTGTGGCCAAACAGCCAATACCGGAGTTGGTGATCTCATCCACGCTGCGGCCCGGACTCATCGGACTCCACAAGGTCCTTGCTGCTCAGTACGCCAAGGATGGGATCCTCATTAATACGGTGTGTCCGGGGTTCATCATGACGAAACGACAAGAGGAGATTTCCAGGGTTCGGTCTGCCAAGGCTAAGATGACCGTTGAAGAATATATTGCAGGTCAAACAAAAGAGATTCCCCTCGGCCGGTACGGAACGCCTCAAGAGATCGGAGATGTCGTGGCATTTCTCGCTTCGACTCGGGCGAGTTTCCTGACGGGAGCGACACTAAGCGTTGATGGGGGGATGACAAAGGGGTTGTTGTAAGCTGAAGGGGAGCCAGGAGGCCGGCTCAATCTCAAAGCGGATAACCGAATGAGAGGTAGGTGATCACCGGTCCCAGGCTCAGCGGTTGGGTTAACAAATCTCTGCGCACAAAGAAACTTCTTCCCACCGACACGCTCACTTTTCCCGCCGGCGTATCTACGGCAAGGCCGACTCCGACGCCATGGTGGAGTGCACGAAAGCTAATGTTCTCCGGCTGGGGCCAAATAGATCCGAAGTCATAACGTACCCGAAAATACGTATCCCAGAAAACCTTGACCGGAAGCAGCGCCCTGTATTCCAAGTTTACGACAAAAACTTGCCGTCCCCTCGAGTCGTCCTCATAGAGTCCGTAAAACGAATCTTCTCCGCCGAGAGAGAACTGCTGCGAAAGCGGCAGGGTCTTGTCGGCAAATCCGAACGAGATTTTAGGATGGAAGGTGTGTCTCTCAAAATACGTGGAGAACCATTCGTAAGAGACAAAGAGTTTAGAGTATCCGATGTCTCCTGCCGCCAGCGACGACGCGGTCTCCCAACTCAGGTTCATCAGCGATCCGGACCTCGCGAACGGGTACTCATCCTGTGTATCGATGATGGAGGAAAGCCGGAGGGCCTGGAGTGTAAACTTGTCTGTGGAATAACCTCGTCCGGTGATGAAATTAATCCGGTTCAATTCCAAACGATATTCTGCTGTGACCGTCCCCAGCCGCTCAACTTGCGTTCCGAGCGAGAATGCTGCCCCGTCCTTGATCTGGCGGTACTCTCCAATGCGTAATCGTTCCCAGGTCGTTGGGGATTGGACGGCCGGATTGTTGTCGTATGTATAGATGTCCCGCAAATCGTAGTATGCGTTCAGGTTGAATGTATAATAGCTGTTGAAGATGCGGTTTGCCTTAAATTCGAAGACATAGTTCCGATTTCGCAGCCCGCCGGCAAACCCTACCCCGAGTTCTGTTGCAGCCCCGAGAAAATTTTCATCCCGGATTTGCAGCGAAGGCTGAGCATCCCGCTCGTTGTCCACCCGCAAGCCGACGCCGATAACTTCGGATTTCTTTTCCGTTGCCTTGATGACGATTTCGTTATTGTTGTCAAGATACCGGACGTCGATGAGAACCTGATCGAACAGATTTGTGGACATTAGATTGGCGATTGCCCGCTGAGCATGCGAGACAGTAAAGACGTCGCCCACAGTGAAGGGCAACTCCCTCCAGATCACCCAATCCCTCGATTTTGTCGTACCTTCGACCGTCATATGAGCAATAACCCCCTCATCGATTCCGAGAAGGAGAACACCGCTCGCTGTGTCAAATTGGACCGAGCGGACCCGAGCAAGGGAATATCCACGGTCCCGGTAGAGGGCAAGCAAGCTGCTCAACGCCGCCCGGGTGGCAATGGCATTTGCAGGCTTCCCTGTCAGAGGTTGAACGATGGGGGTGAGATCCTCCAGCGCAATAAGAGAGTTGCCGGAGATTTTGACATTCCGGATTTCCGGATTGTCGATGTCAATGAATTTTAGTGCCGCGGATGAGTCGTGAAATGTAAGCTCGGCATGAGTATCGCTGTAATCCCCGCTCGAATAGATCGAGTCAAGTTTCTCTTGGAGAAGTCCAACCGTTACACCTTTCAGATTCCCGAGGCTCCTGAGATTCCCAGCAATTGAATCTGGAAGGGGCGCCCCTTCGAAACTCACGCTTGAAATTTTCACAACGCTGTCACCTTTGCGGGGAAGCGGAGAGTAGTCCGTCGCCTGCTTCTTTTGAATACTGTCGAGCAGTGCCGGGATAGCGGCGATCATTGTCTCTTCGCCTTTCATCATCAAACTATCAAGGTCGGAAAAGTCGGCAGCCAGATGATTGCCAAGATCGGGCTTGATGACAATCGTGGCCTTCTCGAGAGACTGTCTATTCGCCAGCTGAGCCATAATCCCGATAATTTGATCGGCGACCTCCCACGGAGCTTTCAATTGATTTGCAGTTCGGAGCGGGCTGGAGATATCGACGGCAATGATGATATCCATGTTGAGATCTTGCGCGACTTCGACCGGAATATTGGAAATTAACCCGCCGTCGGTTAGTTGCATCGAGTCTCTTGTCACAGGACTGTAGAGGAGAGGAACGGTAATGGTTGCGCGGAGTGCCTCGGCAAGAGGTCCCGACGAGAGGACCAGTCTCTTTCCCGAGATCAAGTCTGTGGCAACCGCACGAAAAGGTATCTTCAGGTCGTCGAAGGAAGGGCTTGGGTGGTAGATCCCCTGGAGCGTCAGCTGGTTGATGAATGTTGTTAAACGCTGCGCGCTCGAGAAGGAAGAGGGAATAACCAGGGTGAGGCCGTCGAAGCGGACGTTGAGCATTTCCTTGTCGGCAGCCTCCTTTTGCCCGACGAAAAGATTTGTTCTCTCAGACTCGTCAGCAAAAGATAGCACGTCTGCCCAATTCGTCGTGTCGATGACCGTTTGCAGTTGGTCGGTAGAATATCCAGCGGCATAGAGTCCTCCTACCAGGCTCCCGATGCTTGTCCCCACAATCAGGTCGATGGGGATATGATATTTCTCCAGAGCGCGAAGGACTCCGACGTGTGCGACTCCGCGGGCGCCGCCTCCGCTCAACACCAAACCGATTCTCGGTCTCTTCACCTTCCGAAAGGAAACAATATCCCGGCGAGCGCGGCCAATGTCGTCAAACTTTGGACGGACAATGAGTGTATCCTGAGGATAAAGCGTTGCAGAACCGAGGAAGAAAAGAGAAATACAAAATATGAAGAGAATGCGAAAGTTCGGTCGAAAGTGCCCGTAATTAAGGCCTCGTATTTCTTTCATACAACAAAATTACGAAAAATGACATGCAAACGCAACGAGCCGAATGTTCCATTGTGCCCTGGACCAGCAAAGTGCTCCCATCATTTTGTCAATTGATTTATGCGTTTTTTTGAATGAATACACCGGCAAAGTGTGAGAGTGGTAGCATCACTCGAAATCCATCCGTACACACACTCCAGGCCGATGGCCACTCAGACTGAAATGGCAAGATCGTGCGGAACAGCCGTCTCAGATCTATTCCTGAGATGACTGCAATCACAATACGGGAATTCGCCTTTTGTTATCATATAAGCAGAATAAGTCACTCGATCATGCCAGTATGCGGAAGGAAGAAACATGAGTTGTCCGAAATGTGGTACAAGGGTTCACAGGAAGAGTCTATTCCTTTTGTTTGTATTAACCTCTCTCGCAATTGTCTGTTTTGGTGCTTCTCTTTTTTTATTACCGCTTGAGCTATTTTTTGTTTTTTCATTTCTCCTTCTTTTTGGAATCCGCTACATCGAGAAACAGTTTGTCGATATAGACAGAAAAGAAGTCCGTTGTCCGATGTGCGGTCACGTCGTTAGCATTGCTCACACCCACTAGTGTACCGTCAGCTGTCTGATTTCACGCGCGGTCGAAGACATTTTTTGACCTCGACGGTCATCCTCTGCTGCTGAGGATTCTGCCTCGGTTTGAATTCACATCCTCAGCCCGGCGGAACGCCTTAAAGGATACGTTCGGCCGGCCAGCACAAGGACGGAGAATAGGGTCGTCGATTTCCGGCCGAGTTGCCACCCACCGGACGGTAGTGGGGTCATTTGTTTCTGGCAATGGGAATAAAAAGAGTCACCCTGAGCGAAGACGCGACGTCATCCTTCGACGCGCTCCGCTTGCGCAGGATTACTCGTCGTGGCTGAGTCGAAGGGTCCGTGAGCTCTTCTTAACTTAGTTCCGGTTATTCATCCAAAAGACCCCACTATCCACCGGACGATTTTCTTGCAATTCCAGCCCATTTTTTCTATTTTAACTAACCATGCCCGTACCATCTCAAGAAAACTATTCAGTTCTTCTCATTGATGACGAAGTAGCAAACGTCGAAGTTCTTGCCGCGATTCTCGAGAGCGAAAACTATGCCGTCTTCCGAGCAACGAGCGGGGAGAAAGGGATTGAAATTCTTGACAAAGAAAGAATCGACCTGGTACTTCTTGACGTCCTGATGCCAGGGCTGGATGGTTTTGAAACACTTTCCCGGATCCGCGTTCACAAGAAGACAAAAGACCTGCCTGTCATTTTCCTCACCGGTATTATGCGCGATCCTCGCTACATGGAGCGGGGCTTCGGCCTTGGTGTCAACGAATACCTCTTGAAGCCGATCGACGCAAGCGAACTTCTCGTGCGGGTGCGCTCCATCCTGAGAATGAACGCTGCAGAAAAAAAGGTGAACAACTACTTCGGTTGCAGAGAAGGGAACGGGGCTGGGTCGGCAATCTGCAAGAATATCGTCGAAGCCCATGGGGGTAAAATTTGGATCGAGAGCAAAGAGAATGCCGGCAGTTCATTCTATTTTAGTTTACCTCTGACGTGATTTCATGATCTCTTTCATCGTTCACGGCGGCGCATGGGATATCCCGGACGATTTGGTTGACGCTCACCGGATTGGAATTCATCGTGCGTTGGCAATAGGGTGGGAGATTCTTTCAAACGGCGGCAGCGCGGTTGATGCGGTGGAAAAGTCGATCAACGTTATGGAAGACGACCCGACTTTCGATGCGGGACGCGGCTCCTTCGTCAACGCGATCGGGGATATCGAGCTCGATGCAAGCATCATGAACGGGACGACGTTTCGGGCTGGAGCGATTGCAGCGGTTCAGAATATCCGGTACCCTATATCCCTAGCGAGGGTCATTATGGATTCGAGCGAACATATCCTCCTTGCCGGCGATGGAGCGGTGAGGTTTGCCAGCGAGCACGGGATTCAACAATGCAGCAAAGACGACTTGTTAGTGGGAAGGGAATTGGAGCGGTGGAAGTCTCTTCAACAAAATGAAAAATTCTCAACCAAGGATGCTTTTCGGAAAAAAACGCCTCATGACACCGTGGGCGCCGTCGCGCTCGATCAAAATGGAGTCATTGTCTCCGGCACCTCGACCGGCGGCACTCCCAATAAATACTCGGGAAGAGTCGGCGATTCTCCCTTAATCGGATGCGGTACGTATGCGGACAGCTCGCTCGGGGGTGCATCGTGCACCGGTTGGGGAGAAGCAATTATCAAGGTTGTTCTCGCGAAAACGGTTATTGACTTGATAGAATACAACGGCGGAGATCCTTTGAGCGCTGCACGGCAGTCGATTGAACGTCTGGAGAGAAAAGCCGACGGGTTCGGAGGAGTGATTGTTCTAAGCAAAGAGGGGGTCCCGGCCGCCGTTTACAACACGCCGCGCATGGCGCGCGCGTATCGTACATCTGAGATGAATTCTGACGTGGTAGAAGTATAGCCTGTGAAAAAATCCTCCCTCATAGGCCATACTGTCGAAGCGTATGACCTCATTCTTCGCGATAAGCATCCCGCCGACAGCGTACTCGATACATTTTTTCGTTCGCGCAAATATTTGGGCTCGCACGACCGTCGTTTCGTCGCTGAAACGGTCTACGGCATGCTTCGATACAAGAGACGGCTCGAGTGGCTGCTGCAAGGGACGTCGAGCGAAGCCGCGGCAATAGCGGACGAGCGTCAATCACTCCTCGTTTGCCTTCTTTATCTCGTGGTCTACTGTCATGAAGAGGTCGCGAAACTTCTTGAACAATGCGAGCCCGACCCTGAGGAAAAGAAACTTCTTCCGGTCGTCCTCGCCGAAGCGAAAGAGCGCAACGAACGATTTGAAGCGGCTTCGTACGGGGGTCTCGACAAGAGCACACGTCTGGCCATCAAATTCTCCTTTCCCAATTGGATGATTGAGCGGTGGATGGAAGAATACGGAGAAGAAGAGACCTGTGCAATGTGTACCGCGCTCAATACACAAGCGCCATTGACGCTGCGAGTGAACCTGTTGAAGACGGACGTCGAAGGGTGCCGCAAGGCGCTCGAAGAAGAAAAGTTGAAAACGGAAGTCACGAAATATTCACCAATGGGATTGACGGCACATAGGAGAATGAATATCTTCTCCCTCGAAGCATTTCAAAAAGGTTATTTTGAAGTACAAGACGAGGGAAGCCAGATTCTTTCGTTGCTGGTCGATCCAAAACCGACTTCCAAG
>CAYYHS010000024.1:0-13667 GCA_964471785.1 uncultured Chitinophagaceae bacterium | reverse complement strand
CGCAGCGTGCAGCGAAAGAAGTACGATCTTGTGATTGATTTGTTCTCGAACCCGAGATCTGCAATCATCACGGGGCTCAGTGGAGCACCCACTCGAGTCGGTTTTCCATTTCGGTGGCGGAAATATGCTTACAATATCATTATCCCTCCGAATAATGGAAATATTCACAATGTCGAATTCAATTTAGAGGTATTGCGGCGCCTTGAAATTCCAGTCCGCCATCTAGATCCGTACTTCCCGCTGAGTGAGCAGTCCAGAAAGTTCGCTGAAGACTGGATCAGCAAACAACCATTTCAAGGCAAAACGCTTGTTGGTTTGAATCCCGGAGGAGGATGGACGACGAAGAAGTGGGGATTGGAACACTATGCCCGCCTCGGAGACTTAATCTCGGAACGCCACAAAGGGGCGATCATTCTATTGTGGGGCCCTGGAGAAGAGCAGGATGCATCGTTTGTTCATCAGGAAATGAAGTCTCAGTCGTATCTGATCCCTCGTACGACCTTATCCCAGCTTGGGGCAATTATCGATCGATGCGGCATTGTCGTGAGCAACGATTCCGGTCCGATGCACATAGCGGCAGCTCTCAAAGTTCCGACGCTAGGGATATTCGGACCGACGAATCCAATTCAACAGGGACCGTATGGCGAAGGAAATCGATGGGTGAGAAACGACGCGCTGGACTGTCTCGAATGTGCCCTCACACAATGTCCAATCGGGAATATTTGCATGACACAATTGGGTGTCGAAAACGTGATGGATGCGTTCGAAAAATTGCAGACGAGGGTAGGATAAGATCTGCTAACAGGTGACTAATTACTGAAGTTCTTCTGAAATACCGGGCTAAAGAAATCAACAAGCGGAACCAACCTACTCCTGTTTAACGCCCTTTTCCTTTAAATACTGGTCAAACTGCTTCGACTCGTATTGATCTTCTGCAATATAGGAAAGAACGTGGAGAAACATCGGAGCTTCAAGGTACCCGGGGAGTACGGTGATCGGTTCGCTGTCATCTTTGAGGAATAAGGTCGTTGGATATCCCGTTACTCCGAACACGGCCGCGAGCTGTGCAGGTGTGTAGTCCTTCCCTTTGTAGTGAAGCGTGCCGTCGCCTTCGGCGTTCATCTTAATAACGACGAAGTTCTTGGAGAGATAATCTTTAACGCCTTGGTCAGTGTATACATTCTGATCCATCTTTTTGCACCAGCCGCACCAGTCAGTGTAGACGTCCACCAGTACTTTTTTGTGGCTCGTTTTTGCCTGCTCGATCCCTCCGTTGAACGACTCCCATCTTAAGTTCATAGCAGTTTTCTTAGGTTGAGCGATAAGGATCTCACCGGAGATCAATACGAATACGGTAATAATCAAGCGTAGGTGCGTCATCTGTTCTCCAATAATTAGGGCTTCTGCTCATCCAACATCTAGGCAACGAGATCGGTTCCATTCGTCACACACTTGCTCGATTCGATTCCTTCAAAAGCATTTCGACCCGTGCCAGGACCCGGTCGACCTCAATATCTTCCAGGGGGCAAATTTTAGGATCGCCCGGACATCGAATCTGACAATAGTCAGATTTCGGCAGCAATACTTCGGAACGGTTTCCGAGCGGTCCCCAGAGTTTGGGAGAACAGGCGGTCAGCGGGCAAAATAATGAGATTGTTGGCACGCCCAGAGCTGCCGCAATGTGCATAGAACCGGTTGAGGATGAGACGAGCAAGTCAATGTTTGCAACAGTCGACATGTGGTCGCGTAGCGACTGGCATAGGACGATCGCACCCTTCTGTTCGAGACTTTTGAAGAGAGAGCGCTGTTCAACCTCATGCGGGCCAAGGTTGATGATGACGTTGTAACGATGCAAGAGTCTTTCAATCAAATCGATGTAACGTTCTGGCCTCCAATTTGGTGATGAGCTTCGTGAAAGGGGGTTGACTCCGATTACCGGTTTGTCGAAATGGATTCCGCGTAAGATAAGCCCGGATCGCGCTTTTGACTTTTCCTCATCCGTAAGGAATACTTCGGGCGCTGTGCTGTGAGATGTCGCGCCGATCTTCAGGCCAAGGTCAAGCATATACTCGGCCTCATGTCGCAATGGAATGTATTTGCGCCTGCTCACGAACCTGGTAAACGTGAGCATTTGGTAAAGTTTACGCCCGACTCCGACCCGAAGCTTAATTCCTGCAAGGAACATCATCCAGGCATGACGCTCTCTGGGGAATGGCATCAGGCCGACATCAAAGTTGTGTCTGCGCAAAACTCCGACTTTCTTCCAGAAACCTTCTCTTCCGGCATCTTTCCCATCGGGCTCATCAGTTAGCAATTCGTTGATGTGGGGGTTTCCCTCAAGTAGTGAGGCATTCGACGGGTGAACCATCACACCAATGAACGAGCCCGGAAAAGATTCACGAACGGATCTGATGAGCGGCGTTGTTAGCACTACGTCGCCAATACGGTCCGGCCTGATAATAAGTATTCGTCGAAACATCGAATGTTGAATGTCAGAGAATTTGTTTATAGGCGCTGAGTGTCTTCTCTGCGACCTTGCTCCAGAGGTATTCTTGCTTTATACGCGCTCGTAGAGCCTCATTTCGATTCTCTTCAAGTGCAGCAACGATGCCCTCTCGAATTGACTCGTGCGAACCCGGATTGACGTAGTGTGCCATCGTATCGAAATACTGGCGTGTTCCCCCTATTGGAGTGATAACGATTTTCGCCCCGGCAAGTCCGGCTTCAAGTGCTGCGATGCCTGGAGTTTCGAAGAGGGAGGGGAGAACGAACACGTCGCAGGCGGCATACGCCGACGCAAGAAGTTCGGAATCGTTCTCTAGTCCGGGAATAACTAAAATGTTTTTGATCTTTGCGGCTTCCTTTAGGCATCGTTCTCCCTCGCTGCCGATCACCTTTCCGATGATCACGGCGGGGTGGTCAATTGTCTTAAGAGCCCTGATAAGGCCCAGGACATTTTTTCGCGCCGGGCCTATGTGCCCGACATTTAAGATGAATTTCTCAATGCCATACTTCTTCTTGAACAGCGCTGGATTTCCATGTTCGAAGCCCGGTTTAACTCCGTTCGGAATGACAGTGACTTTCTCCGGCGGAACGCCAATGCCTTGCTCGATAAGTTGAGCTTCGTCCGAAGTGTTCGGAAAAACCGCCTTCGACCATTCACAGATTTGCCTTGTAAATCCATAATCTGTGTAGATGCCGGTGCGAATACGTTTCAAGGCACGTTCAAATGAAAGTGTGGTTCGAATCACCAGTGCAGAGCGCTGGGTGAAGAAGATAGGAGAGGTCACAAGCGGAACGGAAAGAGTTTGCAGGTTTCTCGCAAGGTGAAACGTGCCGACGTTCGCGGAAAACAGGTGTACGATGTCGCACTCGAGTTGAGACGGGTTTCCCCATGGATCAAACAGTGCTACGTCGACCCCAAGCTTCTGAAGTTCAGCCTTTGTCTCAAGGATTTGAACCCGCGGTCCGCCGCGGATAAGCGAAACTGCCTCATAGCAGGCCATCGTAATTTTCATTGAGTCCTCTTATACCACATATCGAGCAGATTCACGATGAGATGTCGGCCGTCGAACCGCCGTATTCGAGCGATGTCTGCCGGAACGGGCGGTTTGGACACGGGTCGTTGGAGGCGAAGAGATTTGATGGGAATCAGTCCGGCAGAGTTCGTTATCGCTTCCTCTCCGCTAGGCACCACAATTCGCCAATAGCATTTTGAAGTTTCAGTGGATGAGGTCGCGGTGACAGAATTCTCTTTGCGATGATATTCAAATTTCCAGTCGCTGGCGTTTCGAGCCTTCCACCAGTCAGCATACTCTGTATAGGAAATATTCTCCACGTGTTTAGATTGCACATAATGGAAAATATACTCAAAGATTTCAAGATGATGATGGGTTGGATGATGGTAGAGGCAAAGGGGCTCACGGAGCAGAAGCTTGTTATCGATCAACTGCCTAAAGTACTGTTTCATCTCGGCAGAAGAATACCCGGATCTGAGCATACTACCGACGCAAATCGGATGAATAGGCATTTGAAGAACAGGGGAGAACCTTTCCGTCAGAAAGGGGAAGAACGGCAGATCATCGTAGTCGAGGCTAAATTCCGACGAAAACTGCATCCCGAGTTGTTCGAAGACTGAGGCGACCGATTGATTCCACGTACCATACGGAGCGGCGGCCCCTCTTGCGGTGATGCCGTTGCTGCTGAGAAGGGATTGAGCTCGACTGAAATTCTGGAAGTTCAATTCATCTGTCGAGTAACTCAGGTGTTCATAGCAGTGGATACCTGCTTCCTGCTGTCCAAGATTCTTGAAACGGGAAAGCCAGTGCTCATGACTTTTTGTGTCGACAAACCACATCGTCTTGATTGAGTAGCGTGCACAGAGCTCGTGAAGATCGTCAATATCCTTGAGAGTACCCTGATCGGAATCCACCCGGAAAGTGAAAATCGACTGCTCCCCGCCGGGATAATACCATTTATGGACAAACGGGATCCCCCGGTGGCCGTAAAGATGCTGAAGGATCTCGGTAATGAAACTTCGGAGAGTACCTTTAGAAACGGTTGAGGTTACCTCGCTGGGCAGCCTCGTTTTCGCGGCATAGAAATTCTTTCTCCCGGATCTTATATCGAGGAACAATGCGTTGATGTCAAATGGAACCGAAACAAGAACTCCTTTGCCGAACTGGTAGATTTCGGGAAGATGATACCGGTCGGCGGAAGTTCTTGCCTCTTGAATACCGGTCGAATAGATATCCATCATCGTGTTCGGCGCGAATTTGTCAAACGAGTACGGAGGAAGCGATGTGAAATGTTTCGGCCTCATTTTCGCCTGCACAAAACCCCGTGCCGCTCCATTGGTCGCGAGGACAGCCCCTCCGGCTTCGATATATTCGAGGAGACTCTTTTCCTGGAAGGATGTCGGAGAAGCGTTTACGATCATCGCTCCAAGGTCTTCAGGGTTAATTTCTTCGGAGGACGAGACGACCTTCCATTCAAGGCCGATTTGTTGAAGTAGAATCTCCCAGCCCGGTTCTCTTCGAAGTATGCCAGTGGTGAGCTTCAAATGAGGCGCTCCTTCAGAAAGAAAATGTCTTCTTTCGTAAATCCCTTCAGCATGAGCAAAAAGAGAACATAGACGAGTGCGCCGATTGCTAGCGAGGCAAAAAAGTTTGAGATCGGGAGGATGTAGAGGACCGCACCCATGAGAAGAGACGACGCGAGCGGTCTCATGAATTCGAGCGATAACGGCGTGAGAACAGATTTTCGACATTCGCGGTACATAAGCGCCATCATGAAGAACTCTCCTGCCACCATCCCTGTCGAAGCGCCCGCAGCTTTCCAGTAGAATGTGAGTGGAACAAGCAAGACGAGAAGGAGGAGGGAGATTGTGACGATAATTGCCGAGTAGCGTTTTTCATTTCCAATAGCAATCACGGCGTAAGCAAAAATACTATTTAATACGGTAAAGAGGAAGTAGAATAGTAGAATTTGCATCAGCGGCACAGACGCTACGTACTGGGAACCGAACGTGAGCACTATGATCGATCGTGCAAGAACGAGTCCGCCGATGCAAACCGGCAATGCGACGATGAATAGATATCGAAGCACGCGGCTTATTTGTGCGCCGAGATCCGCGGGCTTAGATGCCGCTGTTCTGGCGACAAGCGGGTAGAAGAGACTGTAGATTGCTCTGTCGATTGCCAAAAGAAAGAAGATCAACTTAGAGGCGGCGCTGAAATTTCCGATGTCGAGTGAGGTGGCACAAATTCCCAGGAGAATGATCGGAAAATTCAGGACTGCCTGCCCCATAAAGTTTGCCGCCCCCACGGGAATGGAATCGCCGAGGAGCGTTCTCCACTCAATGACGGCCGAATTCGTATGCTCTGGAGGAATGTACTTGGCTCTCTTTTTCCAGTATATCCAGTACATTGAAATGGAGACAAGAAGGATGTTCACAAAATAACAGGCCGGCACGAAGAGCACATCGGATTTTGATCGAACGAATAATAGGAGAAGTACAATAAAAGCAAGCATGGAAAGAGAGCGGCTGGCGCCTATCACACCAAGTTTCCGTTTCGCTTGAAAATACCAATCAATCGAAAAAGCGTACGGGAGCAGCGACGCGGAATAGAGAATGACAATCCAACGCGTTACGTTTTCGCGGATGGTGAAAAGTGCCACTGCGATGACCATAAGCAGCGCGAAAGAGGCTAGCGCAAAACGGAGCCACGTTACGCGCCGGATCACTAAATCTTCCTCTACCGAGGCCTGCGAAATAATACGTGTCGCGATGATATGGAGGCCGGGGCTCACGATGATAATGCCGTATGAGCAGATGGCCAGGCCCAGATTGATGAGCCCGAATCCTTCGCCTCCCAGCATTCGCGCAAGGTATGTCGTAGCGACGAACCCCAACAACCGAACAAGGGCATCAAAGCCGAAGAGTGAAATGAGGTTCTTAGCGTGGAGTTTCACAGCAGAAGTTCATCGATGATTCTTTTGAGGGCTACTTCCCTTTGTTCAATACTAAAGTGCGAAGCAATTCTCTTTCGAGCAAGTTTCCCCCCCTCGGAGGACAATGTCAAAGCATCGCGGATGGCCCGTATTGTCTGCCCCTCATTATGGTATTCCACCAAATACCCTGTGTCTCCGACCGCAGTCGGTATACCTCCAACGTCCGTGCCAATGGGGATGCATTCGCACAACATCGCTTCGCAGAGAGCATTTGGCAGTCCTTCACGGTACGACAATTGGCAATACACTTTTGCACGTTGATAAGAGGATCGCAGAGTTTCTCGATCCGAAAACGGCAAACATTCGAGATTGTGGGGTGGAGACAGTGTTGATGCAACGACCGGGTCGATGCCAATGATCTGGAAGCGGACATCTGGAATTTTTCGTGCAACCGAAATAAAAACGTCGATTCCTTTAAGTTTAGCCCGAGCCAAATCGGGGCATGACGCCACCGTCAGCACTATGTTTTCCTTGATTTGTGAGGGAATCCAGTATTCGTGCTCGTAACCCGTCGGCACCACGGAAATATTTCCTCCGTCGTATTGTGCCAATCGGATAGCTTCCCGCCGCAAGAAATCGTCTACCGCAAGAACTTCGCTCGCGTGAGTGATGCCGTAACGGACGATTTTTGATTTCCACCAGGTATTCCAGATTCCGTAATTCAATTCTTTCTCGGCTGCAACGTCAACGCCGCCGAGAACCAGGACAGATTTCTTGCCGAGCAAGGTTGTAAGGATTACGAGACAAGAGGAGTACACGGACGCAAACCAGGAGAACGTGACATCAGTCGAAGCGAGATGGTCGGCAAAAGACGAGAAAGCCGTCAGCCCCCTGGATATGACAGGGGTGACATTGAAAGCTCTTTGCAGAATCTGTAAATCTTGGTCGATGAAGGAAGAATGAAACGTTGCCGTAAAGAGTATGTTACGTCGCACGGCCAATGGTAGTCGTTCCCTGAAATCAAAGATTAAAGGTGAGAGCGAACGTGTGCGTATTTCCAAGCTCGTCTAGGAATGGAACAAAGGCGTAATCGAACTGCACAAGGCCATACCGGATGCCCAAGCCGGCTGAATATCCTTTTGCGTCATAACCGAATTGATAGCCGACCCGGAGAGAAAGAAAAGATTCGTACACGGTTTCAGCTCCAAGGTGAATCCGAGTGCCGGTGTCGTGAGGGACTTTAAGAAGATCGGTCGCGAAAGTGTAGCCAAACTCACCGGCTGCATCACTTGAATATGCTACCCCCAACCTCAACGTACTGGGAAGGGTTGTCGATTGGCTGGCAAGCGCAGAAGTCGAACCGATATTAGAGATTGCGGCCGCGAGTGCGATATTCCGATTCAGTTCATATTTGGCTCCGACATCGAAAGCGGCGCCGCTGGATTCGTCGACGTAGATTTTTTCGTACAAGAACTTTCCCGTTGCGCCAATGCTCAGTGACGTATCAACGCGCCAGCTTGCCGTTGCCGAGACTGCCAGGTCGTGAACGCCGAAGGTGCCGAGAGCGGGGCCCGGTTGCTGACGGATTTCGATATTGTCGACATTTGTGGAATTCAATCCAAACCCCAGAGCGAAGGATCCCGTATGGACGGTTGCCCCGAGATACTCTATTGCCGTGCCGAAGACCCAATCCTTATGCATGAAAGTGATTTCGTCTCCGGAGCCAGTCGCGATCCCCGCAGGGTTGTAATAAATCCCCGCGGCATCATTTGAGAGTGCGCTGTACGCTTCACCCATCCCAATCGCTCTGCCGCCAACGCCGAGCTTTAGAAACGTGAGCCCCGTTGAAGCGTTTTGGAGCTGAGCAAAAAGAGGGCTGACAAGAAGGAGGGACATCGAAATGAAAAGTTTTTGTTTCATAGGACTCTCGCTAAAACCTTGAGGAGAGGGAAATGATGTTCATCGCATATAGATTATACGGCTCGACGACGTAAGCATAATTTAGTATAGGCATGAAATCGGCAGAAATGATCCGAAGGCTGAATCCGAAAGTGGGTGCTGCCTGGCTTGGATCGTGAGTATCCCAATGATCGAGGCCGCCTCGGATGGTAAATTGCTCACTTAAAGCTACCTCGGCGCCCATGCGAATGATATTCGTATTTACATTAGTGTTTTCTAATTCGACAGACACGAGAGAGCTATGTTCATCGAATGCGTAACTGAGGCCGATCTTTCTTATGAGTGGAAAAGGCTCAATAGTGGAAGCTCCCTGCTCACCGTAAATCGACGAAGTGTCCCACTTATATTTTGAACCGAGGTCCTGTATTACAGCCCCCAGAGTTAAATCGTTCGTCAGTCGAATCATTGTCCCTGCATCGATGCCAAGACTTGTGGAGGAGACTTTTTCGAAAAGGCGATAGTAATAGATCTTCAGCGCTACACCGAGCGAAAAATAATTGGACATGCGATTCGCGAACGAAAACGAGAATTGGTTCTCGGACGTATAGTACGTTTCTGTTTGGAAGCCATCAGCGTCGCGCCCGTCGATATTGCGTACTCCAGCGTTGATGATGCCGAGTGAAAAACCAGCAGTCGGTTTGATTGCCTGGGAATAGGAAATCGTGTTCAAAGAGCGATCGAGCGATAGTAGGCCGTACGAGACCGCGGCGACTCTGCTGGTAAGGAATGGCGTAGATGCGGGATTATAAAAACTCGATAGGTCGCCATCCTCGACTGCAGTCATGGCATTTCCCATTCCCATCCCGCGCGCACCAAATCCGAGCCTCGAAAAAGCCCCGGGGGCCCCCTCTATCTGAGCGTGCAACGATCCTCCGATGATGAGAGGGAGTAATATTTTGAAAAATTTGATTTGCTTCATTTTATTGAAGAACAAGTATTTTTCCCCATATTGGGTCATTGTTTCCCACCACCACTTCGTAAAAATAGGGGCCATTCGAGACTTGCCGGCCCTTGTCGTCTCTGCCGTCCCAGATTTCGTCAAACTCTGTTGAGCCAGTGCGGAAAACATCGGAGATAACGGTTCGCACGAGATTCATTCCAAAATCGAATATCCTGATAGTGACTCTGGACGATCCGTTAACAACTGCGTAATGGAGCCGTACGAACTCGAAGTTTGGCGAGAAGGGATTTGGGTACGCATAGGTCGATCGAACTGAAGGGAGCGGTTGCGCGGCGTGTAGAATTGTCCAGGATGATCCGAATGGAGAGGTACTGTTGTCTTGAGTGTACACGGTGCCGTCTTGACCTCCGAACCAAACATTTTCGTCTTGATTATCCACTCCGTAAAACTGTGTTGATGTAATGCGCTGTTTTGAATGGACGTCATAAATCGTTCCGGAAAGACTCCACGTTTTCCCGTCGTCAGGGGACCGGTAAATGCCATCGTCGGTTACCACGTACGCTATTGAATTCTTAAATCCTATGTTGTGGCAGAATTCTCCGATCAGAGACGTTTTCCACGTTGCCCCGCTGTCGGCCGAAAAACTCACGCCCTGCGTTTCACTGGTATCCGTAGCGCGTGTGCCGGCCCACATGATTGAGCGACCGCCGAATGATTGCATACGGAGCGCGACGACAAAATTCCCGGTGATAGGTGCCGTTTGATTTTGGTGGTTGAACTTTACCCACGACTTACCGCCGTCTGTTGTCTTATTGATTCCACCTGCCGTACCAATCCACACGTTCGACCAGTTCTCTGCGTACACAGAAAACGCACGATGATTCAGATTACCGACGAGTCCAAGATTTCCTGAGACGGGCGAGACGTCAAATTTCAGTGAATCAGCGGGTGAAATGCTGTTACGATTGTCCGGGGGAATGATGACGACTTGCCAAGACTTTCCTTTATCCGTCGACTTACGGGCCATGCCGGCGTACGAGGCGATCCAAACGGCACTATCCGTTGCTGCAATGTCGTAGGTGATGTTGTCGATGCCCGTAGTTATTCCCAAAGCGCGGATAAAACTCTTGGAGTTGTAGAAGAGAGTGTCAACGTTATACGAATCTTTCGGCTGGGGGATAACGCTCCATGATTCGCCCCGGTCTGATGAATATCGAAGACCGCTGCCTTCGGGGTGATCAACGCCATCGACAGTCGTTGTGTGTGCGGTTGCTACCCATACTTCGTTTCCATGGAGAGCAATTGCCGAAACATCCTCTTCTCCGAAGCTCGGATCTCCATAGTAATTTCTCCAAGTAACTCCGGCGTCCGTCGAGCGGGATAACCCTTTCCCCGTGCCAAGCCAGATCGTCGACCCAGAAACCACGACGTCGGTGACGCTGTTGCTTAGCGGGGCAACCGAACTGGAGATACTTTGAACCTTCTGGAGTCGGAAAGAAGTCGGAACAGATGTCTGAGCATTGACGGCGCACAACGAAGCAATGATCGCGGTAACTATATATGCCGAAAATCGGATCATGAATTTATTGAACGATGTATATGCGTTGAGTGATAATGTTCGAACGGTCGCCTGTCCGATCTGTTGCCACGAACGAAAAATCCCGATAAGTGGGAGGGGGCTCCGGAGTTCCCGTAAATGGGATTCGAATAGTGTAAATGCCATCGCCTGCTGTTGAATCACCGCTTGACAAGCGTGCCCCGAATTGCATATTCAGAATTGTTCCACCGTCATCGTACAGATTAAATTGTCCGGAGGATGAGCCATCAGGTTTTTTCGATGTTAATTTCACCGATACAATATCACCAAGTCCTTCCGAATCTGAGGCCGCAAGCGTAATTCTCACAAACGTGGTGTCACCGACAGAAGGTACCTTGATGGAGTCTGGCATCGTGAGATTTGAAATATGCGGCGGGTGGTTATTGCTGTTCATCACCGCTAACGAAAGGAGAACTGTGTTGCTCGTATAACCCTGGTTCCCTTTTGCCTGAATCTGGACGGAGTATGTTCCTACATCCCTTTTTAAGATGTGTAGATGAGTAGCAGCGGTAAGCTTACCGTCACCGGCGACTTGGTCAGGATAGACCCCATTGTCAGCCATCGGCCCGCTAAGGAGAAGATTTCCGTCCGGGTCGAACACCGTATATGTAACCAATGCACCGGCATCTAGATTGTTTATTGAGGCAGAGAGGATCACTGTTGTGTCGACAGGATCGGTCGGTAGGTTGGCGAGATGATTAACGTCCAGGTTGTTCGGAGTTGTGGCTGCTTGAAGGATCAACGGAGGAGGATTGGTGTCTATCACTCCTTTGTCCGGAAGTTCACAACCTGCAAGTAAGCATATTATTAATAGTGCTGAAAAAGAAGTCTTCATCGTGGTAATCATAAAAAAACCGAGGACTGCACCAGCCGCTCGGTTGCTTTACGCAGTCTCTTATATTGATGAGTGAATGACAAAACTACAACAATAAAAGAGTATCGAAATTATCAATAAGAGAATGCGCAGATAATGATATTATGTCTCTATTATACAAAATACGTTGTTGAATGTCAACGGTGGTTAGAGGGAAATTGTGAAGGGGGTGGGTATGAACGAAAGAGCAAGAATAGCAAACGTGATCCAGCCAATAGTTCTCCTCCTGTCGTCGAGAGGAGTTTCATCCAGAACGGGGGGGTGCTCGAGCTTGACTACGAAGAAAAGAATGATCCCCCAAAAGAGCCATCCCGTCCAACCGAACGTAAAGGGAATGTTGACGAGAGGCAAGACTCCAAGAACCCCAATCACCAGGACGCAGGCGAACGCCGAGCGGCTGACGACCCGATGCCCGTGCCCGAACATTGTGTACGCCACGTGACCGCCGTCCAGTTGTCCGATTGGGATCATATTCATGGCCGTGACGAAAAGCCCGAACCATCCTGCGCACAAGAAGGGGTAATGGTACATTTCGGTCATCGGCGGAACGAATTGGCTTGTCGGATTAGTGAGGATGGCTCCAAGAAACTGGTAGAGGAGAGAATTCCCGAATGCGAGGTCGACGCCGTTAGTTGGATGAATTTGCGTAAAGTAGTCGGGGTGGATTGAAAGAATAAATTCTTTTCCAGGCAGGGCTAGGAATCCATACGTGAGGATGAGGAGTGTTGCTGCGAAACCCGCGATAGGGCCAGCGGCCCCGATATCGAACATTACCTTACGCGATGGTATCTGGGATTTTGTCCTGATAACCGCGCCCAATGTTCCAAAATTCACGATCCCTTGAAAGTTCGGGAAGGGGATAAAATAAGGCAACGTTGCGTCTACACCGTGGTGGCGAGCTGCCAAGTAGTGCCCAAATTCATGACAGCTGAGGATAAAAAGAGCCGAGAGCGAATACGGGATACCAAGAAAAAAACTTCCGAGATTAAACGGATCGCGGTTCAGCCACTGCACGCCGGCAACGGTCAACGTAAAAAACGTGACCATGAAGAGGGAAGAGTGAAGAAGAATCTTTCGCAGACTCACAATGGCATCAATTCACGATTGAACAATAAAAAACTCGATTTATAGAATCTATATTAAGATATGAATTTTTGCAGAGAAACCCAATCCCTTTTGAACTCTGAAAACGAAACTCACTTAGTAAGTCATTCATCGAATATTAGATTTCAGCTCAAAAATGTTGAGAAAGGTTTCTTGAGTCGCATAGATATAGAGAAATAGACAAGTTGGTCGGGGGTAGGCGCGTTTGAGAAGAATGCGCGTTTCAATATATCCCGGGGCGCGACCACTAGTGGTTGATGTTCTAGGAATATGTTTGAAGGTGCAAGGGGTCTAGAAGGTAACTCGCGGATTGCTGCTCATCTAGAAATTTGCAGCCGAAAGTAATCTAGATTTGACTTTCGTCTTGAGGTTAGATCTGAACGCGTAAATGATATATCGTGCTCTTGGAGGTTCGTTCGTCGTAGAAGAAATGCATCAAGACTTGTTTTCGTTGTTCCGTGAAAGCTGTCACAATGTGTACAACATCGGTGCCGGACGAAGCCTTGGCACTGTTTGTATCATCAGTGCCAAGGCCTTACGAACGAGAAACATAGAGTTAAGAAACTGCCGTGATTCACCATTCCGCAATTAAGACGGTCGAGGTGCTGGCTGAGGTAATGTGGCGTCCGACGCAAGAGAACTAGACGGTCTCGGTGCAGGTTGCGGAAGAGTGGCATCCGAGGCGAGAGAATTAGATGGTCTTGGCGCAGGTTGCGGTAGAGTTGCATCCGAAGCGAGTGAATTCCTCAGCATTGGAGCCGGTTGAGGGCGCGTGGCAT
>CAYYHS010000023.1:0-14234 GCA_964471785.1 uncultured Chitinophagaceae bacterium | reverse complement strand
GTCCGTCAGCATCTCCATTTCTTACCATCATCATGCCGAACTCGTTCGTCGTCTTCATGTGCCGTTCGGCAACGTCCCGCGTTACACCTTTTCGTTTTCTTAACTCGTAGTATTCAGAGACGTACTGCTCGTACTTCGGCGATTTTCCTGGATTGATCACTTCCACGTTTTCAAGTTCAAGTCCCAGGCGGGCAATCTCTTCGCGAATCATCGTCCGGCTTCCGAGCAAGATCGGCGTGGCAATTTTTTCCTCTATAATGATATTCGCAGCCCGAAGAATTTTTTCCTCCTGCCCGTCCGGGAAGACGATCCGCTTCGGATTGCGCTGTGCCTTGTGGATGAAGAACCGCGCGATCTCCCTCGTTTTGCCTAGACGTGCTTCAAGGCTGTCTTTGTACGCCTCCATATCGGCAATCGGGTTTCTCGCAACGCCGGTATCCATCGCCGCTTTTGCGACGGCGACGGTTTCCCAAAGAAGGACACGCGGGTCGAACGGTTTCGGAATGATGTATTCCCGTCCAAATTCAAGGCGCTTGCCGCCGTATGCCCGAATCACAGAATCGGGAACATCCTCCTTCGCGAGCTTTGCGAGCGCCCTGGAAGCTGCAATCTTCATCTCATCGTTGATGGCTTTTGCGCGAACGTCCAGCGCTCCCCTGAAGATAAACGGGAACCCGAGCACGTTATTGACCTGGTTCGGATAATCGGATCGTCCTGTCGCCATGATGAGATCGTCCCGGACACTCAAAGCGTCCTCAAAGGTGATTTCCGGATCGGGGTTCGCCAGGGCGAAGATGACCGGGTTGTCCGCCATCGATTTCACCATCTCCTTGGTGAGGATGCCTTTCACCGACACTCCGCAGAAGACATCTGCACCTTTCATGGCGTCAGCAAGCGTTCGCGCTTTCGTATCACCCGCAAAATATTCCTTGTACTCGTTCATCCCTTCAGTTCTCCCTTTGAAAACCACCCCCTTCGTATCGACGAGAAGAACGTTTTCTCTTTTCACTCCCAGCTTTTCATACAAACGTGCACAGGCAATTCCTGCTGCTCCTGCACCGCTGAAGACAACTTTCACTTTGCCGGGATCTTTTCCAACTACCTCCAGCGCATTGATGAGAGCCGCTCCGCTGATGATGGCTGTCCCGTGCTGGTCATCGTGGAAGACCGGGATGTTCATCACCTTCTTCAATTCGGTCTCAATGTAGAAACATTCCGGTGCTTTGATGTCCTCGAGATTAATTCCGCCAAACGTCGGTTCAAGCATCTGTACCGCTTTGATGATATCGTCGGGGTTGTGAGAATTGAGCTCAATGTCGAAGACATCGATGTCGGCAAAGCGTTTGAAGAGGACACCTTTTCCTTCCATCACCGGTTTTCCGGCGAGCGCTCCGATATCCCCCAGGCCCAGCACGGCGGTCCCGTTGGAGATCACTGCAACGAGGTTCCCCTTCGCGGTATATTGATAAGCGTCATCCGGGTTCGCAGCGATCTCGCGGCACGGTTCGGCAACTCCGGGTGTATAGGCAAGCGAAAGATCGCGCTGCGTCGCGCACGGTTTCGAGGAGACAACCTCGATTTTTCCGCGCCTCCCCTGCGAGTGATAGTCTAATGCATCTTGTTTTCGTATCATAATAATTCTCCTAGGACTGCAAGGTCAAAGTTCGTTCGGGTTCATCGTGTGTTTTTTAGAAATGAACATGCACGGTAGCGCGCACTTCATTCGTCGGTTGCAGATTTGGATTCACCTCAAAATTGAAAAGACTGGCATCGACATACGCATCGAGGATGTTGACAGCATAGGCGATGACCATGTACCAGCCAAATGTATCGCGTTGATTACGGTAGAAGTTACTGAGGTTGAGGTAGTTATTGGCCGCGCTTAGAGTCGTTGTATTACCGGTTACTGCAGCGCTGTCGCGAAGCGGTACGTAGATCGCCCGATTTTGCTTGTACAAATTGTTCTGACTTCTGTACACCGAGGCGAAATAGTACTCCAATCCCCAGATCAACGGTGCTTTCCAATATGACTCGTTGTAAATTTGTCCGGCACCGGGGACGATCATCGATGCAATGAGAGCGGTCGTTGTGGACTTTCCGCGTCGTATGACTGTATCCGGCGTCCCCATTGTTTTTGCCACCGCAGAATCTTCATTGAACGTCCGATGTAGGGTATCGTCCAGCATTGCGATGTGAAGAGGAGTCGGAATCGGTTCCTGATAGCGTCCGGAAACCTGAGCCTCCGCTCCTGGTACTGCAAGAAGCCAGAGCAGACTATAGTAGAGAACGTGTTTCAAAAATAACCCGGCAGTAAAGGTAAGTTCCCGATTCGGTAATACCTCGCTAATAGATCACGGCAATAGCTTCAATTTCCACCAACACATCCTTCGGCAAGCGGGCAACTTCTATCGTACTCCGAGCCGGAGAAGCCTCGCCAAAATATTTGCCGTACACTTCGTTCATGGCAGCGAAGTCGTTCATGCTTTTCAGGAAGACGGTCGTTTTCACAACATGGGCAAAATCCGAATGACTTGCGGTGAGGATGGCGTTGAGGTTTTCGCAGATTTGTTTGGTTTGTTCAGCTGCAGTGGCTCCAACGACGGCTCCCGTTGTTGGATCCAATGCGATCTGACCTGCAGTGAAAAGGAGTTGTCCCTGAACCGCGACTGCTTGATTATAGGGTCCAATAGGGGGAGGCGCCTTTTCGGTTTTGATAATTGTTTTCATCTGTAACTCCTCACTAGTTTCTTGTTCGGATTATCGAAACCGGCCGGCGTGAGACCGAATTTCATTTTTCCAATAGTTCGAGCAATCGGTCCAAATCCCCCGGATTATAATACTCGATCACGATTTCTCCTCCGCCTCCGGGCTGCTTGCGAATCATCACTTTCGTTCCGAGCGATTGGCGCAGCCTGGTTTCAATCGACTGGAAACTCCCGTCGGACCGCGCCGATGATCCCCTTCCCCCATGCTTCTCCTTCTTCTTTCCGAAGTCTTTGACGAGTAATTCAACTTTCCGGACCGACAACGCCTGACTGACGATCTTGCTGTGCAGCCGGAGCTGGGTCTTCTCATCCGGCAGCGTGATGAGAGCCCGGGCATGGCCCATCGAAATTTCATCCTGCCGGAGTGAATTTTTTATTTTTTCGGGAAGACGCAGTAATCGCAGGAAATTCGTAACGGTGGTCCGGTCTTTCCCGATTTTTTTTGCGACCTCTTCCTGGGTAAGCCTGCATTCCTCGATCAACCGTTCGTACGACACCGCGATTTCGATCGGGTTAAGATGTTCCCGCTGCAGGTTTTCTACCAACGCCAGCTCGAGCATCTCCTCGTCGGAGGAAACCTTGATGATGTAGGCCGGAATGGTCTTGAGCCCGGCGTCCTGCGACGCCCGCACACGCCGTTCCCCCGAGATCAGTTCGTAAGTTCCTTCCGAAGCTCGCCGGACGGTAATCGGCTGGATCACACCTTTCTCGACGATCGATCTGGCTAATTCTTCAAGCGCAGCCGGATCAAAATCAAGACGCGGCTGGTAGGGATTGGGACGAACTTTTGAAAGTTCAAGAGCAACAATGACGTTGTCGCTTCCTGTGTCAGACGGAAGAGAATCCGGCGAAAGCGGCGCATCGTTTACCGGCATGCGCGGAATAAGGGCGCTAAGCCCTTTCCCGAGGACAGACTTCGTTTTATGACTATCGGCCATGAATTCTTATAGGATCTACGAAGCTGAAGATGTGCGCCTCTCAATTTCTTTTTGTGGCGCCAGCGACGGCACGTGGGATTGGGTTGGAGACATTGGATGCCCCCCCGCGCGAGCAGGAGCTCCATCCGCGGGAGCAGAGAGATTTCTTTTCAAGACTTCTTGCGCAAGATCAATGTAGTTTCTCGTCCCGGAGGAGAGAGCGTCGTAGAAAAGTATCGGCTTGCCGAAGCTTGGAGCCTCACTCAGTCTCACGTTGCGGGAAATTATCGTCGAAAAAACCTTTTCACCAAAATACTTCTTCACTTCTTCCACAATCTGGTTGGAGAGACGCAGACGCGAATCGAACATCGTCATGAGAACGCCCTCAATATCGAGATGCGGGTTGAGATTCTTTTTCACCATGCTGATCGTGTTCAGGAGCTGACCGAGCCCTTCAAGCGCATAGTATTCGCACTGGACGGGGATGAGCACGGCATCGGCGGCGGTAAGGGCGTTGAGCGTAATCAGACCAAGTGAAGGCGGGCAGTCGATAATGATATATTCAAACAAAGAGCGGATTGATTCGAGGGCCGAACGCATCTTTTTCTCACGGTTCACCACGTTCACCATCTCGATCTCGGCACCCACCAGGTTAATGTGAGACGGAAGGAGAGAAAGGAACGGCATCGTCGTCCTCATGACAGCGTGTTGCGCTTCAACATCCCCGATAAGGACTTCATACATCGTTGTCTCGAGCGTTTTGCTCTCTACCCCCACTCCGCTCGTCGCGTTCGCTTGCGGATCTGTGTCAACAAGAAGCGTCTCATGCTCGGCCGCTGCAATCGAGGCGGCAAGGTTTACCGCCGTGGTCGTTTTTCCCACTCCACCCTTTTGGTTCGCGATGGCAATAATCTTTCCCATCAATGCGCCGCCAGCCTCGTTGATATAAGCAATAAGATAATTCCAAGCGTGAGATTTACTCTTCGCCGCTTCAACAACCTGTGATGTTGCAGTATCAGGCGTTGTTCCAATTCACCCGGTGCTGCTGAAAGCAGCAGAGATTCCATTTTTTTCACAATTTTCGTCGCTGTCATCGCGACCCCAACCATCACCAGGTAGATGCACCCCTTAGAGAGAAGAAGAAAACCCCATTCGGAACGATATTGCCCAAGCACGAAGCGCGGAGAAAAAAACGTCAGGAGTAGTCCTGTGATTGCGGTCGTCCAAACACACATCCACACAAATCCTATGAACCGTCGTTCTATCCTCACGTAGTGCTGCGAGCTGGTCATTTTCTCATACCGATAGACCGGGTAAAGAATGCCGCCCATGTAGAGCAGTCCCCCCAACCAGACCACAGCCGAGAATACGTGCATACTCCGGGTGGCCCACAGTAGAAAATCCATAGGAAATCCAAAAATAAGGTGCGTGCGCCTTGAGCACATCTTTAAGTGGCGAACACTAACCCAATATAAATCTTTTTGAAACCTGATGCAACGCAATTGCTTCGATCTCCCCGAATCCTTATCTTATTCGAAATAACATCAGAAATTAATGGAAAAATATTTGTTCATCGGTTTCGGCGGCTTCATTGGAAGCGTCTGCCGGTATGGTTTGTCGAGTTTCATCTATAAATTACTCGGAGACAGATTTCCGTACGGAACGCTGACAGTCAATTTCCTTGGATGTTTTACGATCGGCCTCCTTATGATGCTCTTCGAGGAACGGTGGCTTGTTCAACCGAACATCCGGCTTTTCCTGACGGTTGGGATTCTGGGAGGCTTTACGACTTTTTCAACTTTTAGTTATGAGACGATCGAGATGTTTCGAGGCGGGAATACTTCGTTCGGCCTTCTGAGCGTGTTTGGAAGCGTCATCGTGTGTTTGGGTGCGACCTGGGCAGGATCGATCGCAGGCAAACTTCTATAGAAAGGCTGATATGAAACTGTTAGGTGAAGGAAAATTATTGAGGATCTTTCTGGGAGAGGCAGACCGTCTGAATGGGCAACAACTATTCGAGGCTATCGTCCATCTGGCACGTTCGAAAGGTATCGCCGGAGCAACCGTGTTCCGTGGCATCGAAGGATTCGGAGCTCACAGCCGCATGCACAAATCGGCCATCCTTGAGCTGTCGGAAGATCTGCCGATCCTTATTGAAATCGTCGATGTGAGCGAAAAAGTCGAGGCGCTTATGCCCGAAATCGATGCTGTCATCGAGAAGGCTAACTGCGGTGTGATGATGACAATGGAGAAGGTGGATGTAAGGAAATATTCTGCGGGAAAATGAGGAGGCTATCCTAATATGTCTCCGTTGGCCAATTTGTATCCTCTGAGAAATTCGTCTGCGCTCATGCGCCGCTTTCCTTCCTGTTGTATTTCAAGAATTGAAATTGATCCGTCCCGGGTGGCAACCGAGAGTGCCGATCCTGTGACGCTGACAGCCCCCGGCTTTTTCCCTTCATCCGCTCCCCCCCCCACTTCGCTCCGATATACCTTCAAAATTGTTCCTTTGTGAGTTGTCCACGCCGTCGGGCTGGGAGCGAGGCCGCGTATGAAGTTGTAAACGCGAGCTGAGGGGCTGTCCCAGTTGATCTGACAATCGTTCCTGAAAACTTTCGGCGCCGGCGATGAAAGACGATGATCTTGTACTCGGGGTTGAGCCTTCCCTAATTCGATAAGCCGGACGGTCTGAAGTACGATCTCGGCTCCTACTTCCGCAAGTGTATCGTGCAGATCACCAGCCGTCATCGTGTCGGAAATGGCAACCCGCGCCTGGAGAATGATATCGCCTGCATCAACTTTTTCTTTCAAGAAAAACGTTGTCACGCCCGATTCTTTCTCGCCGTTGATGATGGCCCAGTTGATGGGGGCGGCACCTCTGTAACGGGGCAACAACGAGGCATGCAGATTAAACGCACCCTTTGCCGCCTTTAGAAAAACCTCCGGCGGGAGCACCCGAAATGCAACAACAACAATAAGGTCGGCGCGATATGAGTCGATAGCAGAAACAAAGACCGGATCATTTAACGAGTCCGGTTGGAGAAGAGGAAGTGAATATTTCAGCGCGGTTTCTTTGACCGGCGTGAACGAAACCTGTTGCCCGCGCCCTCGCGGTTTGTCGGGCGCGGTAACGACCGCGGCGATTGGGTATTCATTCTTGACCAGGATCTCGAGACTCGGCACGGCAAAGTCCGGAGTCCCCATAAAGATTATTTTCATTTCTTTTTCTTTGGCTTTTCATCGGACGGGAGAACGACCTCGTACTTCCGTTCGAATTCCCCCTTCGAGATTTTTTTGAGTCTGCTTCTCAGCAGAGCTCTCTTGGTGGCACTCAGGTGATCGGTGATCAAAACGCCGTTGAGGTGATCAATCTCATGCTGAAGAACCCGGCCTAGCATTCCCGTGGCCTCTATTCTCTGGTCGCGTAGATTCGCATCCTGAAACTTGATGGTCACCGATTCAGCCCGTGGGACAATGTCGCGGATCTCCGGAAGACTCAGGCACCCTTCTTCCATTTCCCATTCCCCCTCTTCTTCAACAATTTCGGGGTTGATCACCGTCAGCGGCTTCGTGTCTTTATACTCTTCCATTTCCGACAAGTCGACCACAAGGATCCGGTCGAGTGAGCCAACCTGGTTCGCGGCGAGACCAATTCCGTTCGAGATATGCATTGTCTCGAACATATCCTTGATCAACTGAATGGTCTCGTTCGAGACCTCCTTTACCGGCTTGGCTTTCTTCTTCAGAATCTCTGTCCCGTAAATGTAGATGGGTAGTGATGCCATTGTGATTGCGTTGAGTAATTTATCTGTGATTTGTCAAAAGATAGGAGACAGAATTCAGGAGACAAGAGACGGCATGCAGTTTACTGAATTCTGTATTCTGTCTCCTTATTCAAGTACTCTCCGTGCCTCGGTATACCGTTTCTTGTAGTACGAGCTCTCGATCGACGATATCGTTACTCCAAACGCTTCACTCGCATGGGCAAACAAATCGTCTCCGATATAGATGCCAACGTGCGAAGGGTTCGCCCCCGTCGTATTGAAAAACATGAGATCTCCAAATTTCAGATCTTCAAGCGAGACCGGTTGGCCGAGTTTTACCTGATCGGCAGCAGTCCTCGGCAACTTCATGTTCACCGATTTATCATACACGGCCCCCGTAAAAGCGGAACAGTCTATCCCCGATTTGGAATCGCCGCCGTACACGTACGGCGTACCGAGGTAGCTGAGGATGACGTCCATCATTTTCTGGTCGTTGATCTTCCCTGGCGCCGCTTCATCGGAATGGATCGGGGGTTCGACGTGCGATCCGGATCGGGATGGAGGCGTATGTGCCGGCGCCGGCGTTGCGCTCGAAAATCGAGCGACAAAACCTTTCACGTCGACCTTATGATCGTCTTCACGGCGTTCTTCTTCGACATGTTTTGAACTGAACCGCGGACCGCCTGTTTTCTTCTCGTGCGGCTCTTTGACTGTCGAAGACTCTTTCCCGGCAAACCTCGGCGATGATGCACCGCAGCCGGCGGCGAAAAGAGAACAAATAACGAAGAGGGTGACTTTCATGTCCGTACAAATGTACGTGATTCGGGCTTAGTTGCAACATGGACGCGCTCTTCACAACAAAAAAGCTCCTCGGGAAGGAGCTTCTCTGAAATGCCTCATCCCTCAATATCTTGTCACCCCAAGTACGCGCGGAGATTTTTGCTGCGCGAGGCATGGCGAAGACGACGAATCGCCTTCTCTTTGATCTGCCGAACCCTTTCGCGCGTCAAGTTAAATTTCTCGCCGATCTCCTCCAGCGTCAACGAATGCTCACGCTGCAATCCAAAATACAGGCGGATAACTTCCGCTTCGCGGTCGCTCAGAGTTGCAAGAGCTCGCTGCACTTCTTCTTTGAGAGACTCGTCCATCAGGATACTGTCGGGCGCCGGCTGGCGCTCGTCCTGGATGACATCGAGAAGCCGGTTATCCTCTCCCTGCGCGAACGGAGCGTCCATCGAAAGATGCCGACCGGAAATCTTCAAGGTATCAGCGACTTCGAAAAGTGACATGTCGAGCTCTTCGGCGAGTTCGCTGGCGCTCGGCTCCCGCTCGAACTCCTGCTCAAGGCTGCTGAACGCCTTGCCGATTTTGTTGAGCGCGCCAACCCGGTTCAACGGCAACCGGACGATCCGTGATTGTTCCGCAAGGGCCTGAAGGATTGACTGACGAATCCACCACACGGCGTACGAAATGAACTTGAAACCGCGAGTCTCATCGAAGCGCTTCGCCGCTTTGATCAATCCGAGGTTTCCTTCGTTGATCAAATCGCCGAGCGAGAGGCCCTGGTTCTGATACTGCTTTGCCACGCTGACGACAAACCGCAGGTTCGCCTTCGTCAACTTCTCAAGGGATTTTTGGTCTCCCTTCTTGATTCGTTGGGCGAGATCAATTTCCTGCTCGGGCGTGAGGAGGTCGACTTTGCCGATCTCCTGCAGATACTTGTCGAGCGATTGGCTCTCGCGGTTTGTATACTGTTTGGTAATCTTCACCATTCTAACTTCACCTCATTTTCATATTCTAATGCTGAAGGTCTATCCTGTCGATGATCCCGACAATACTCGCATCGACAGGTGCCATGTCTACCGGAAGGGGAATGACCGCCTCCGCTGCTGTTATGTAGAACACCGTTTCTCCTGCTCCTGCTCCCACTGTATCGACGGCGACAATCGGAGACCCTGCTTTCTTTCGGTCGGCGTCGATGGGCTGGATAAACTGGAGCTTAAAGCTCTTGAGATGTTCGTCCTTTCGAGTCGCCCAAATCGTTCCGATTACTTTTGCCAGAAACATGTTCTATCGCTTGTATTAAGTTTCCCTTACTTTTCCGTCACGTCGAGCTTGTCGACGACCGCCATGATGACGGCGTCGACCGGCTTGTTCTTTGTCGCGGCTGTCTGGCGCGCCGAACTTCCTGTGGCGACAAGAACGATATCTCCGACTCCTGCCTGCACCGTGTCGACCGCCACGACGAATGCCTCTTTCAATTTGTAGTCCAGATCCACGTGACGGACAATTTGCAGCGAGGCCCCGACCAGCGCTTCATCCTTTCGTGTCGCCCAGACTGTACCAACAACTTTTCCTAGAATCATGATGGACCTATCTGAGATACGTTAATGCGAACCCGATTCCGCGTTGCGCAGACCGCCGGCCAATTCCTGCAGCGGAATAACCTGCAATTCTTTGATGCCCGAAAAGCGCTTTGGATTCATCGTCACGATGGGCAACTTGCTTTCAAGACAAACGCCGGCAATGAGAAGCGGCAGGTCTCCCTTCCTCGGAGATGCTGTGCGCGAAAAAATTCCGCCGACAACTTTGGCGCTTTTTGAGTTTAACCCGAGCACTTTCAGTGCGCTCATCGCTTCGTCGACAGCCCGAATTTCCTTCTCGGTCCGGGCGATAGAGAACGCCTCGATGGCGTTGAACGCAGTAGTATAGCAAAAGCACCGGCTCATCACTATGCGCAGGTGCGAAGGACCCTCGCGATGGATGAGATGTTCAAGGATGAGATCGGTGTCGACAACGATCTTGCGCGCGATCACGATCGAAACCTCTTCATCCGTTTCTTGAACGACAGATCTCGTGCAAGGACGCCTTCGCACGACAAAAATTTGACTACCTGGTCCCGGTCTTCGAGCTGCACAGTTCCAATCTGTTCGATCTCTTCATCCGATACGTTCCGCGCCGTTAGTTCGCGTGAAAGAACGCCGCCGACGATCCGCACGGTAACCTTTGCTCCCCCCTTCACGCCGAGTTCGTCCGCAACAGAGCGAGACAATTGAATCATCCCCTCGCTGTTAACTTCTGCTTCGAACGTCACGCTATGTTTTGCTTTCTCCATGGGAGCGCTACACTATCAACTCTAAAAAGCTCGTCCCTGCGAGGGAGGGTTGATCAACACCGAAGTATTGTGCAACGGTCTTGCCGGCATCGGCAAACGTACTTCGCACCCCAAGATTCACCCCCCTTTTCCCACTGCGGCTGTAAGCAAGCAGGGGCACAAATTCGCGAGAATGATCTGTGCTCTTGTCGGTTGGATCGTTGCCGTGGTCAGCGGTGATGAACAGCAGATCGTTTCCTCGGATTGTCTCCAGAATTCCGGGGAGCGCCGCGTCAAAATATTCCAGAGCGCCGGCCATTCCTTTGGCGTCCTGTCGATGTCCGTAAAGCATATCAAAATCCACGAGGTTCGTCATGATAAAACTTCCCTCGCCGCGGGCCGATTGCTTGACAATCTCCTCGATGCCTTCCGCGTTTGAGCGTGTGTGAATTTTCTCGCTCAGGCCCCGTCCGGAAAACAGGTCGTCGATTTTTCCTATCGAAATCGTGGGAATTCCGCGCGCATGGAGAAGGTCGATAACCGTCGTGCCGGGGGGCACCAACGAAAAATCTTTCCGGTTCGGTGTGCGCACGTACGCGCCGCTCTTGCCGATGAACGGGCGCGCAATAACTCTCCCGACTGCGTGCTCACCTACCAACACCGTATCGCGGGCTATCTGGCAGATCCGGTACAGCTCCTTCAGGGGAATGACCTCTTCGTGCGCCGCAATCTGAAAGACAGAATCTCCCGACGTGTACACAATCGGAAACCCTGTGCGCACATGTTCATCGCCAAGTTCTTCGATGATTTGCGTCCCGGAAGCAGGTCTGTTGCCGAGAACACCGTGAGAGCCGGTCGCTGAAATGAATTCCTTGATGACCTTCGGCGGAAAACCTTTCGGATAGTACGGAAAGTCCTTTTCGAAGATAATCCCTGCGAGTTCCCAGTGGCCCGTCGTGCTGTCCTTTCCTTTTGAGACCTCGCGCATCTTCCCGTAGCAGGCGTCAGGCGATTGGACCGGTGCAACGCCGAGAATCGGCGCTATATTTCCGAGTCCAAGCTTCTGCAGCGCGGGCAAACGGAGGCCGCCGACAGCTTTTGCGGTGTTGCCCAGCGTGTTTGCGCCTGTATCTCCGTAGAGGCCGGCATCGGGTGCCTCACCGATGCCGACGCTGTCAAGAACAATAAAAACGATTTTACCGGCCGAACTCAATTATGCGTAGACTTCTTTCTCGTTGCACTTGCAGACCTGGACGAGCGAGCGATTAAATCGGTACGAGCCAAGTTCTGTCTTCACCGAGTTGATGTATGCGGTAGGAACCTTCAATGCGCCGCACTTGGGACACTTCAATCCCTTTTCCATCCCGGCCTTTTTCACTTTTTCTGCAAAATCCTGTTGCTTTGCCATTATCTCCTCGACGTAATATGAATAGTTATATTGTATCTACACACAATCTCTCTTTAGAACACCCTCACTATATTGCCGCCGTCTTCTTTTGCCTTTTCGAGAACCTGACCGGTGCTCGAGACACATTCCTCAGCCCCCATCCCTTCCGTTGCGCCGCAGATGCCGACTGTCACCGACACTGAAAAAGTCTTCTGTTCGAACGTAACGACCGAGCTTCCGATCGCCGACCGGAGCTTTTCTGCCCAAAGGTAAGCGTCTTGCGACGGAGTCTTCACCAGAATAACCCCGAACATCGCCTGGTCGAACCGTCCGATGACATCGTACACTCTGATGCTGGAACGAAGAATGGCAGCGACCCTCGCAATCGCGGCATCCGCTCCCACCTTGCCGTATCGGCCCGTGATGTCCGTGAGTGAAGAAATCGCAAAGAGGAGGAATGAAACGTCGGAGCCGTCGTCATCGGCACGCTGCAATTCATCCGCAAGCCGCTGCATCAGAAATTTCTTCGAGACGGTTCCGGTGCTCTCGTCGACGATCACGAATTCCTTAATGATCTCATTAGCTTCGTGAAGCTCGAGTGCAATACCGGCCATCGATGCGAGATTTGAGACCGACGTGATCGCTTTTGAACCGTATGCGTTCTTCTCCCTGCATTCGAGCGTCAAAGCGCCGTAACTCTTGCTAGCGGAAGAAATCGGAATTGCGAGGAACGACCCGACTCGCGCAATCCCCAGCGATGGTTCGTTGATCAGGAACCGGGGTTCTGTCGTCTTCGACAAATCTGCGATGTCCTGAACGGCATTATTTCTGATCGCCTTCCCGACGGTAATCGCGTGAAAATCGAGAACCTGTTTCGCGATCACGTACCGATGGTTATGCCGTGTTCGCACATTCGCGATCACCCATTGTTTCTGCGCGTCATCGAACAGCGTCAGCGTCAGCGCATCCCACGGAACGAGGGCGGAGGACTCCTCCGCCAACGCGTTGCCGATATCTGAAACTTCTGACGAGCCGAAAGCTTTTGCACGAAAACGGGTTTCCGTTTTCAGCATCCCGCTCTCGTTGATCAAATCATATTTTTCGGTCGAGCTCTTCAGGACAGCGGAGAGCATCTTCGTAAAATTCGTGAGGAGCAATACCGACTCTTGGCCGTACGCATCCTCCGCCTTGCTATCGATGGCCATCACGGCAACGGGAAGCTCAGCGTCGGCCGTGCGAGGGTAATAGACAGGCACTCCGATGAACGACCGTATCTCCTGCAGGCTCGTGTAATATGGGACGATATCCCGTTCGGCATCGGCCCCGATTTGCGCGACAACTTCAGGCTGTCCCGTGACCGCAATCCGGCTGACGATGTCGTTCGCCAACGGAAGTTTTCTTGAAGCTGAAAATGCGTCACTCTCTGTCACCCTCGCTTCGAGAACCAGCTGTCGCGCCTCGCGGTTGATCCAATAAAACGAGACTGAATGGGCAAAGAGAACCTCTTTCACAACCGCCAGCGCTTTCAGAAGCAGGAAGTTGAACTCGGTTTTCGTTTCCTGTTGACCAGGTCCCGACGCGCTTTCTCCATTGTCGACAAAATCGGAAGGGGAGTACGTCCGGATCTCTTCAGCCCTTTGTGCCGGCTCCTCGAATCGAACTTGCCTTTCGGGCTTTTGAACATCTTCCTCCGGCGGCACCTCTGGGGCGAGATGATCGCTCGGCCAACTGCTCTCTACGGGAGCCTCTTCCCCGATCACGGGAAGAGAATCCTCCACACTTTTCTCTTCTTCGACTTCATCCAACGGCCCGTTTCCACGTTCTTCGCCGGAAGGGACCTCTTCCTTGTCCCGCAAGGAGTCGAAGATATAGAATGCCGCAACACCGGTTATCGCAAAACAAAACAACTTTGTGAGAAGTGCGCTTGACCACAGCCCCAAAAAAAACAGAAGGACTCCGATGCCCGCAATTACGCCCTCATGAAGTGATAGCCGGGAAAAAACTCTCTGAAAGGCGATTCCCTGCAATTTTTGCGGCATTATGAGTCCTGGAATTAACAGAAATCGCGTAAAGTGTATAAATTTATCCAATTCCATTGCGAAAGTCAAGAAAATTAGCCAGAAGTGCCGCGAATTTCATCGAATTGGTCGACGTAATAAAGAAAGCAGCATTGATTCCAGGCGATGCGGCTGCAGGATCAATCAGAGTCCGCGGGCAACGTAACCAAGGTGCAAAGTCAGCAGAAACTGAAGGGCAGGCTCTGAATCGTTGTGCAAGCAAGTGAGGTCTCGCATGCCCGCACCCGTT
>CAYYHS010000022.1:0-14730 GCA_964471785.1 uncultured Chitinophagaceae bacterium | reverse complement strand
AGCGTCTGCGCGAGCAGTGTCTTTCCGGTTCCGGTGGGGCCGATGAGAAGGTTGTTGCTTTTTTCAATCTCGACATCGTCGAAGGCCTGGAGGTGGTCCTTGGAGTCGATGCGTTTGTAGTGGTTGTAGACAGCGACGGAAAGCGTCTTCTTCGCCTGGTCTTGCCCGATGACATACTGGTCGAGCGCATCCTTCAATTGTTCCGGGGTCAGGCCCGCCTTCGATTTTCCCTTCTTCTTCGGGAAAGCGGCCATGTTATTCCGGATGATATCGACGGAACTTGAAACGCAATGATCGCAAATGTAAACGTCGGGTCCGGCAATAATGCTCGATACTTCTTCCGGTCCTCGTCCACAGAACGAGCATCGAATCTTATCTTCGCCTTTTTGTTTTTGACTCATTGAGGTTTCTCAGATTGACGATGGAAGAGTTACTTTTCCTTCTCCTTCTTCGCTTCGAGCGCCCGCTTCGTCAGGACGACATCGATGAGGCCGTATTTTTTTGCATCTTCGGCAGAGAGGTACTTGTCTCTGTCCGTATCGCGCATGACCTCTTCCACCGACTTGCCGGAATGGAATGCAATGATTTCGTTCAGCCGCGTTTTCGATTTGGTGATCTCTTCGACCTGAATGCTGATGTCCGATGCCGTTCCCTGAACGCCGCCCCAAGGCTGGTGGATCATGATCCGTGAATTGGGAAGCGCTTTGCGTTTCCCCTTTGTTCCAGCAAGAAGCAGAACTGCCCCCATGCTGGCGGCCATGCCGACGCACATGGTGGAAACATCAGGACGAATATATTGCATCGTGTCATAAATTGCCAGGCCCGCGGTGACGCTGCCGCCCGGGCTGTTAATATACACGTGAATATCTTTCTCCGGATCTTCGGCCTCGAGAAAAATCATCTGCGCTACGATAAGGCTAGCGACGACGTCGTCGATTGCGGTTCCCAGGAAGATGATCCGCTCTTTGAGCAGGCGCGAAAAGATGTCGAACGCGCGCTCGCCCCGGCTCGTTTGCTCGACGACCATCGGGACCAACTGGTTATATATTTCGTGACGATTGGTGGGGTGCATCATTTCCTGCAAATCCTTTCTACGTTAAGAATGTTATAGAAATGAACTATGCCAAAAGCTTGGTGGCATCGTCGGTGACAACTTCTTTTACGACGGAATACTCTTTGAGACGAGCGATCAGCTTGTCATTGAGAATGCGTTCAGAGGCCGTTTCAGAGGTCTTGTAGAAATTCATCAAGCGCTCCTTGTCGATGTTCAGCCGCTTGGATTCTTCTTCCGCCAGTGCGTCGACATCGGCGTCGCTGATTTGAATGTTTTCTTTAGCGAGGATCTGTTCCCGGATCAGCATCCATTTTGCCTGCCAGATGGCGGAGGGCCGCACCGCTTCCCGGTATTTCTTTTCGTCGAAGCCTTTGGGGAGTTGCTTGCTCTTCTGCTGGCTTTTCAATTCTTCGATAAATGAATCTGTAAATGTCTTCACCAGTGCTTCGGGCACAGCGAATTCATGCCGCCGGACTATCTCGTTGGTAATGTCGTCGACAAGCCGCTTTTCGGTCCGCTCGTTCCAATAACTTTCCAGATCGGCCGTAAGTTCCTTGCGGAAGGCTTCGACGGTCAATGTTTTTTCCTTTGTGACTTTCTTCACCAGCTCGTCGTTAAACTCAGGATGAATCACCTTCTCAATCTTCGTGACCTTTAATTGCATATGCACTTTGTGGGAGTGATCATCGTGCTGGTGCTCGAAACCGACCCGGTAGACGCCGCCGACTTCAGCAGATTTCAATGCTTCCTTTACTTCGGTTTCCGTGGTCGGCTCGTTCAAATAGATACGCATTCCCTCACGCTTCCGGCCGATAAGCGGAGTGCCGGCTTCGTCCGTGTCCTGAAGATCCGACGTGACGACGTATTCTACCCCGTCGACTTTCGTTGCCTCCTCGAATGTTGCGTTGATGTGCTGAATGCGCCGTACTTCTGAGGCTATTTCATCTTCTTTCACCGGGTGCACGTACTTTTCCACCGGAATAGCCTTGTACTCCTGTAGAGTAATAGACGGTTTTATCTCATACTTTATTGTAAAAGTAAAGGGTTCGCCCCGTTTGTATTTCAGATCGACCATCGTTGGCGTGCCGATGGGCTGGATCTTCTTTTCCTCGATGCTTTTTTTAAATGTCTCGTTTGCGATCTCATCGAGGGCGTCTGCTTCGACGCTTTCGCCATAATATTTTTTGATGAGGGCGATAGGTACTTTTCCCTTCCGAAATCCTTTGATTTCAATGGAGGGCGCAGCTTTTTTATACGCCGCTTCGAAATGTGGCAACAACTCTTCCGGGGAAAGGCTAAATGCAACCTCTTGATCGCAATCTGTCAACGATTTGAACGATGCTTCCACGCAAACACTCCTTTACACCCTGGAAAGCATGGCCTCCAAGGCTTCTGTTTAGAACGATTCGTCGCAAAACAACGGGAAATTTACCTTAACATACGAAGAATCGGGCCGAAAATCAACAAAACAAGAGGTAGAGTAGTGTTACAGTTTGGATGCCCGCCAGAAGCATGCGGGCACGACAAACCTCGGGGAGCGCCATTCCCGAACGTTCTTATCGGGAATCTATTGGTCCGCAATTCAAGGTACTCAATCTCTAATACATCCTGAGGTATAGTAGCGGGATCTTTTGAATCCAACGGATAAATGGAAAGTAGTCACCATGATCGAGCCGAAAGGGTGGCTATGAGATTAAAATTATCCCTCCAATTGCCCCCCTCCAAGATCCACTTATGTTTTTCCAAAAATTGTTTGTACATTATTCGCCAATATCCCCTTGGAACGATTCATCCAACATCATTGAATCCTTACACGGCCGCGCAAAGTCAAATGTCAAAGACTCAGATCTTCACCAGAGCATTGTTCGATTCATACGACACCTTCAAGGTGAAGGAGGTGAGCACGAGGCGGTTCAAACATGCGGAGATGATGGAGAATCTCCGGTCTCTCCAGGTTTCGATGAGCGAAGTTTTGACGATCCAACAAGTTGGAACATCGCCGGAGGGGCGTTCGATAAATTCTCTAGCGCTCGGCCGGGGAAACAAAAAGATTTTCATGTGGTCCCAAATGCATGGTGACGAGCCGACTGCCACGATGGGGATTTTCGACATGCTCTCGTATTTCGCACGTCATCGATCGACAGCGGAAGTTCAAAGGATCCTCTCTGATACCTCGCTCCTGATCATTCCGATGCTCAACCCCGACGGCGCGGAACGATTTCAGCGGCGCAACGCACAGGGTATCGATATCAATCGCGATGCCTCTCAACTGCGGACCAACGAAGCGAAAATCCTGAAGCAGATGCGCGACTCGTTCTCTCCGGAATTCGGTCTTAATCTTCACGATCAGGAACCCCGGTACACCGTCGGGTCGTCCGGAAAAGTTGCGACGATTGCTCTTCTCGCGCCGGCGATCGACCGGGAAAAGAGCGAAAATGCAGTCCGACTCCGCGCCAAAAAGATTGCGTCGGTCATTGTCGACGTCCTTTCCCCCTACATCGACGGACATATCTCGCGTTATGATGATTCGTTCGAGCCCCGTGCGTTTGGCGACAACGTTCAAAAATGGGGGACCAGTACCGTCCTGATCGAATCGGGGGGCGCAATAAACGATCCCGAAAAAATGACTATCCGGAAGTTTAATTGCGTTGCCCTTCTCGGTATTTGTTATGCCGTTGCCACCGGTGAAAATGAGAATGCAGAGATTTCGAAATATGAGCAGCTCCCTGACAACACAAAGAATCTTTATGATGTCATTATCCGTGATGTTATTCTTACGTTCGGGAAGGGAGTAGCTCCGATCGTAGCGGATATCGGCATCAACATTGAAGAATCGGTTGACGGCGGCCTCGTACGACGGAGGGGAAAAGTTGTCGACATCGGCGACCTTTCAACGTTTACTTCGTTCACCACGTTCGATGCCACGGGGAAATCGCTCGACAGCGAAGCGGTAAAGTTGGAGAACTACGTTGAAGTGGAAAAGCTGACTACGGAGTTTAGAGAAGTGAGGGGCTGAAGGACGGACGGTCCTGGAGCCTTCTTGTCAGGGATTTTTATGAGGGAGGTGAGGCGAGAGCGCCTGCCAGATTTCGCTTTGAACATCTTCAACCGATCGTGAACCATCAATAACCAGAACTCGTTTCGGCTCTTCTTTTGCCAGTTCGAGATAACCCTGGCGCGCCTTTTCATAGAATTCCCTTCCGCTGCTTTCCATCCTATCGATTGCCACACCGCTCTTGTGCCGCCGCTCTATGATCATGTCGATCGGTACGTCGATAAGGAATGTCAATTCCGGCATCAGACCATACGTTGCGACTGTGTTGATTGTTTTCACCGCACCGAGCCGCAAGCCTCTGCCGTATCCCTGGTATGCCGTTGTCGAGTCCACATAGCGGTCGCAGATGACGATCTTGGAATCGAGCAACGCCGGCTTGATCACCTGGCTGATGAGTTGTGCCCGCGCTGCCGAGAAGAGGAAGAGTTCTGTGATCTGACTCATCCCAAGATTCTTCTTATCAAGGAGAATCTCGCGGATGCGTTCAGAAATCTCTGTTCCACCGGGCTCCCGGAAGAACTCGACGATGTAATGCAGAGCCCGGAGCCTTTCAGTTAGAATCGCCGCCTGAGTTGTCTTGCCGGAACCGTCCAATCCTTCGAATGAAATAAACATAAGTCAAAGACTACTGTTAAGAACTGAACCATGGTACTTAAAAATGCCCGATATTGCAACATACTTCCAGTACGACATCCCTTTATTGAGTAGTGGTGCGTTTTGCCTGCCATAGTCATGGTGAGCCCCGCTTGCAGCGGGGTGAACTCCGTCGAACCATGACAAGAACTGTGTAAACCCTTCGACTTCGCTCAGGGTGACTATTTCCTTTTTGTGACGTAAAGGCAAAATGCACTACTACCCTTTATTGTGCGACGTTGACACTGCCGAGTATATTGCTTATACTTGTCCCCAACGGGAGACTATTGAAGCTCTCGTAAAATTATTTTGAGTCCAAACGGAAAGGAGTCGAGTATGGATGACACCACTACTACGCAGCAGCCCTCAGAAGAAAATGGCGGATTATCCTTCACCGATAAGTTGATGAACGTGTTTTCAGCACCGGGGGAGTTGTTCGAAGGAGTCGCAAAATCCGAAAAGCAGAATTCGAATTGGTCCGTGCCCCTGATTATATCAATGATAGTGAGCATCATTTTTGTCCTGGTTGCTTTTTCCCAGGCGCCGATCCAGGATCAGATACGTGACCAAACTGAGAAGTCGATTCAAAAAAGTGTCGCGGCGGGAAAGATAACGCAAGAGCAGGCGGATCTGGCCATGTCGAAGAATCCGGCGCAGCCGGGGTCACCTCTCTTCATGATATTCGGCTCGGTTGGGGCGGTCTTCGTGTCGGCCATTTCATTGTTTGGTTTCGCGCTGGTTTTTTGGCTTGTAGGGAAGTGGGTATTCAAATCTGCAGTTGCTTATGGAAAAGTGCTTGAGGTGGTCGGGTTGTCGATGTATATATCAATATTGGTAGCAATAGTTACATTGCTTCTTGTCGTTGCGATGGGCTCGTTGTATGCAACACCGAGTCTCGCCTTGGCGGTTTCTCACTTCGACCCGAGCGACAAGATGGACAAACTGTTGAGCGCGATCAATGCAGGGACCCTGTGGTTTCTTGCGGTGATCGCAGTCGGATTAGCGAAACTTTTTTCCGTCACGACAGGAAAAACCTTCGCGGCGGTCGGTGCGTTATGGATACTCTGGACGGCAGTGACGGTGCTTTGGAATCTAGGTATGTAGGAGGGTTACAGGATACCCTGGGGATCGACGTCGACGGTGATTCTCACGCCGGCGTAAACGGAAGACGAAGAAAGTTCGTGAACGACCCGAGTTACTGCGCGACGAACCAATGCAGAATTCGGGTCGTTTGCTTTTACGGCTTTAATGATGATGTGCCAGCGATAGTTGTCCTTGATTTTTGAAATAACGGCGGGAGCGGGACCGAGAAGGACGGTGGCGGGGGACGACCTGCGGAATCGTCCGGAAAATTCCTCTGCCGTTGCCTCGACTTTCTTTTCTCCCGATCCTCTCAGCTCAACGAGTATGAGTCGTGCGAACGGCACATACAATGCAGACTTTCTGTATTGCAGTTCCTCTTCATAAAAGGCGCGATAATTGTGGTCAAGGACATGTTTCAATCCGTAGTGTTCGGTTTGGTAGCTCTGAATGATGACTTCCCCCCTCAGTGAACTTCGGCCTGCCCGCCCTGCAACTTGCGTCAAAAGTTGAAAGGTCCTTTCCGCTGAACGGAAATCCGGCAGCAGCATTTGCGTGTCGGCCGAGATAACGCCCACAAGCGTGACGCGCGGAAAATCCAAACCCTTCGCAACCATTTGAGTGCCGAGCAGAATATCTGCCTCTCCGCGTGCAAACTGCTGAAGCAGCTTATCGTGCGCCCCCTTCCGTGTCGTTGTGTCCAGATCCATCCTCAACACTCTCGCCTCCGGAAATATCCGTGCGACATCCTGTTCGACTCTCTGCGTTCCGAATCCCTGCAACTTCAACCCGCTGCTGCCGCATTTAGCGCAAACGCGTGGAACCGGTTTCACGAAGCCGCAGTAGTGACAGCGCAGATGCTTTTTGACGAGATGGTATGTCAGCGTGACATCGCAGCGGTCGCACCGCTCGACATTTCCGCACTCAACGCATTCGATGAAGGGAGCAAATCCGCGCCGGTTCTGAAGAAGTATAATGCCCTCCTTCTTCCACAGCCGGTCATGGATCTTCTGTTCCAACAAGAGAGAAATAGAATGGAAGCCCCCCTCAAAGGCTTTCCTGCCTATTTTTGCAGCCTCCACTTTCATCGCAGCATACCGCCGTTTATGCTCATCGGCCATGTTGACCAAACTGATCGAAGGGAGGACGGCATCGTCTATTCGTTCAGGCAATTCCAGGAGTGCGTACTTTCCTGATTGTGCATTGTAGTACGATTCGATGGACGGGGTGGCTGATCCTAGAACCACGACCGTATTGGTCTGTTGACCGCGTACAACGGCGACGTCGCGGGCGTTGTATCGAGGCGTCGTCTCAAATTGTTTGTAAGAGGCTTCGTGCTCTTCATCGACGACGATAAGACCGAGGTTTTCCAGCGGGGCAAAGATGGCTGACCGGGGGCCGATGACGATTTTGTATTTTCCCTCCCGGCAAAATCTCCAGGCATCGTACCGCTCGCCGTCGGACATACGGCTGTGCATCACCGCAACGGCTTCGCCGAAATGCATTCGGAACCGCCGGACGATCTGCGGCGTGAGGGAAATTTCCGGAACAAGAACGATCGCAGTCTTCCCGGCTTCGAGGACTTCGCGGATCGCCTCGATGTAGACTTGAGTTTTCCCGCTGCCGGTAATGCCGTGGAGGAGATATGTTTTGTGGATGCCGGAGCGGATCGACGCGTTGATCTCTCGGAGTACCCGCACCTGGTCCTCGGTGAGCTGCAACGACGATATCTGCGAAACTCCAGGGTCTGTCTCGAATTCTATCTTTCGCGCCACTTCGCGTTCAACAATTTCAATTGCACCGATCTCTAACAGCTTCTTGAGGCTGGAGTGTGAGGCGCCGGCTTCCTTCAGCAACAACCGGAGTGAGTATGGCTCGCTTGTCAACTGCCGGACACGAATCAACAAACGCTGCTGGGTTTCTCCCCTGAGCACGAGAGTGCCTGCGTCATTCTTCTTCAGGACGAATTTCTCTATTCTTGGTCTGGATCTGCCCGTTGGAACGCGGTCCGTTATTTCGATGAGCCCGGCTTTGAGCAAATCCATCAAGATGGGATAAATCCCTTTGACTTCTGCTTTCTTCCGAAGCTGTTCGATGGAGAAACCTTTTCCTGCTTGCAGCACTTTAATAACTTTGGCGCGCTGGGGAGCCGACGTATCAAAATGGGCGACAGCGGCTTGATCGAGCGGTAGTTTGAGCGAGACGGTGACTTTGTTCTCGACCGAGATTCCTTGCGGAAGGAAGGCTTTCAACACTTCTCCGAGGGGAGCAACATAGTAATCGGCAATCCAGCGACCCAGTCGGAGAAGTTCTGCCGAAACGACAGGGGCAATATCGAGAACGTCCAGTACCGGTTTGAGCGACTGTACCGTAGTCGTTGAGGGCAAGCCGACGACGATTCCAGTAAGTCTTTTCCTGCCGAAGGGGACAAGCACCCTGCTTCCAGTCTGGATGACAGGGGCGAATTCCGGAGGAATGATATACGTGAAGGATTGGCCCAGAGGGACGGGAAGCGCAACGTCTGCGAGAAATTGATTCATGGCGACACGGTGGAGGGGAGCAAAAAGTCTTTACTGGAGTTCCGCTTCAATCCGTTTATAGACATCGACCAGCGGAATGTTCTTTTCGAGCGCGATGCGTTTGCATTCCTCGAATTCGGGCGAAAGCCGCTCCACTCCGTCATGGCTGATGACTTTCACGTTCATCTCGCCGAATGACGTTTTTACGAGCCGGGCAGAGCGTTGTAGCTTGCGGCGTTCAACCGGCTGGACTCGTACACCGAGTGTTGTTGTCTCCGCAAAAATAACACGTAAGACTGCATCGAGCTTGCCGCGATTGACGAGGGCCGACAACAGAATGCCGGACCGCCCCTTCTTCATGACGACGGGAATCATGTATGCGTCGTGCGCGCCGCTTGAGAGGAGACGCTCTATGACAAAAGGAAAAATCTCCGGGTTCATGTTATCGATATTGGTTTCGACGGTCACAAGTTCGTCGTGCTCGTGTCTGGTCTCAAGTATCCCGATGAACACGCGCAGCAGGTTCGGCAGTTGTGGAATTTCTCTCGATCCGCTTCCATATCCAACCGACGTAACGCGCATCTCATCCATCGAGAGCATTCCCATGCTCAGGGCCTTGATAATCCCTGCCCCCGTGGGTGTAGTAAGTTCAATGGGGATGTCGGTAAGCAGTGTAGGATAATTGCGCAAAATCTCGGCCGTTGCAGGTGTCGGGATTGGCATTTTGCCGTGCTGGGTCTCGACGAAGCCGCCGTTCCCGAGCTTCACCGGCGATGAGTACACCGCGTCCACTCCGAGATACTCCAGACAAATACTCGTCCCGACAATATCGACAATTGAATCCACTGCCCCCACCTCGTGGAAGTGGATTTTTTCGAGCGTCGTATTGTGGATCTTCGCCTCGGCCTCGCCGATCATAGTGAAGATCTTCGATGCTCGTTCCTGTACCCGTGCCACTAACGTTGAGCTCCTGATGAGTGCGAGGATATCGCTGAGGCCTCGGGACGGATGCGAATGCGTATGTTGAACTTGCTCGTGCGAATGCACACCATGACCGTGATGATCATCGGGATGCACATGCGTTTTCGGCTGGGCTTCTTCTCCCTGAAGAACGACGTCGACTTTCACAGCTGTGATCGCACTTCGCTGGACCGTTCTCATTCCGATTGAATACCCATCGAGCGGCAGCTTGGATAGTTCCCTTTGAAGATGATCAATTGGTACGCCCGCTTGGATGAGTGCGCCGAGCGTCATGTCTCCGCTGATGCCGGCAATAGTGTCAAAATATGCGATGGTCATGCGCAGGAGGGATTAAAGGTTTACAAGATTACAGGATTGCAAGATTTCAAGTTTACAAGATTTCACGATTCGGTGATTTCTCGTTTCACAAACCAATATAGTAAATTCGCAGCAAGATTTCGACAGGAGGATGGCGGTACCGCGCGGATCAAGCATGACCGAGATATGGCATAAGATACTTCATCACCCGCTCTGTCGCGCCGAGATTCTCGTCGACCATGGCGAGGGCTTTTCTCCCGGCCTCGAGTCTCATCGGTTCATTTTCGAAAAGCGAGTTTAGAACGCTGTACACTTGATCTTCGTTCTCCACGATGAAGCCGCCTCCGGCTTTGGCCAGCGCAACCGCTTCCTGCGAGTTTGTATGTTTCGGTCCGTAGAGAACGGGGATGCCGAATGCCGCCGGTTCGAGCACATTGTGTACGCCCTGGCGGAAACCCCCTCCAACAAACGCGACGGCAGCGAACCGGTAAAGCGGAACGAGCACCCCAACGCTATCGATGAGGATGACTTTCTCATCCTTATAATCATTCATTTCCGAGAACCTGATGAACGAAGTGCGTCCCTCAAGCCGGTATTCTACTTGTTCGAGATTTTCGATCGTGGGCTCATGTGGGACAAGAATTGTCAATAGCTCAGGCATTTCTTCCTGCAGTCTTAAGAGAGCCGGCAAGACAACGATGTCGTCGGCATCCCAGCTTTGCCCGACGACAATCACTTGTTTCCCTTTCACGAGGCGGTCGGAGAGGATATGCTTTTTTGCTGCCTCATCCCTCCTCGTCTTGACTTGGTCGAACCGGCTGTCGCCGATAGACTCGATCCTGGGAGACGTGAACCCAAAATCCTCAAAGGAATGTTTGTCGTTGTCTGAAACGGTTAGAATCAAGGAAAGACAGTTATACAGGGCTCGATGAAATTGGCGGAGAAGAACGACCTTCCGTAAAGATCGTTTCTTCATCGTCGCGTTCGCGATCATCACAGGGATCTTTCTTTTCTGTAATGCCCAGATGAGATTAGGCCACACGTCGTAGCGTACCATCACAACAACTGTTGGGCGGACGATATCGACGAACGTGCTCACCCGCCGTGGAGAGTCAAACGGCAGGTATGAAATGATATCCGCGAGTTTGTATGACTTCGAATGTTCGTAGCCGGAGGGAGAAAAAAAGGTTGCGATGACGTCGACATCGGGGCGCGATCGCTTGATGGCGCTGATAATCGGCTTTGCCTGCTCGAATTCGCCCAGAGATGATGAATGAAACCATAGCCGGTACTTCCCGCGCAGCCGTTGAATGTCGTTCCCGATCGTTGTGTTGAGATTCTCTCTTCCTTTAATGCCGCGCCGTATTTTATCATTGAAGAGTCCCCCGAACCGGAAAACGCACCACATCACAGGTACGACCAATAAATTATAGATCGATTTCCAAACCATCTGATTTCTTGCGATTGAAGGTTGTGTCCGCCATGGCGGATCTGTTCGCTTCGGCCTATCCACAGCTCAAGTGGTTTCTCAGTTTTATTTTCATGTCAATACGGTCCCGCTTGTGCGGGGTAAACTCCAGCCGGTCGAAGACTCGACCCGTTGAGAATCCAGTTTTGTTACTTCCTGGATGTGCTCCAGAGGCGGACATGGCGGCGATTCTTATACTTGGAATTTAAACTGAGATACCAATTCAGCTCAAGAACGAAAACGCAGATCCAATATACTTACGGTGGGCTATTTGTGCAATTGATAATGCACGAATTAATTCCGCATGCGACTGGTTGATTCTCGAAGGGGGTTTCGGTATATTTATGTTCCTAAAAATTAGAGGCCATGCGAGCTATAATTCCGGTCGCCGGAGTGGGGAGCCGACTGCGTCCGCACACGTATACGATTCCCAAAGTGCTGCTAAACGTGGCGGGGAAGCCTATAATAGGGCATATCATGGATAAGATTATCGCCGGCGGGTTCGATTCCGCGACGATTATCGTCGGTTATCTCGGGGACAAGGTCAAAGAATACATTACCGGGAACTACTCGATCAGCGTCGATTTTGTCGAGCAGGAAGAGCGGCTCGGTTTGGGCCACGCTATTTATCTGGCCCGTCACACGATTTCAAAAGACCCAGTTCTCATCATCCTCGGAGATACTGTTTTCGACGTCAATCTCTCTGCAATGACGAAGGGAGAATTCTCGAGCATCGGCGTGAAGGAAGTATCCGATGCACGACGCTTTGGAGTTGCGGAAACGAAGGACGGATTTGTTACGAAGCTGGTCGAAAAACCCGAAAACCCGTCCAGCAATCTCGCCATCGTCGGTCTCTATTTTATCAGGAGACCGGATATTTTGCTTGACTGTCTCAAGAACATGATCAAAAACGATCTCCGGACCAAGGGTGAATTCCAGCTCACCGACGGCCTCCAGCAAATGATAGAGCGCGGAGAAAAAATTAAGACGTATGCTATCGATGGGTGGTTCGATTGTGGTAAGCCGGAGACGCTCCTCGAGACGAACAAACACCTCTTAGGTCAGCATTCGACGCACACATCTTCTCCCGGCGTGGTCGTTATTCACCCAGTGTTCATCTCTCCGAGCGCCGTTGTGAAGAACTCTGTGGTCGGGCCGAACACCACCATCGCGGCCGGAGCGAGCGTAGAAGATTCGATCGTGCGGAACTCCATCATCAGTGAAGATGCTGTCGTGAAGTCGTCTTTGCTTGAAGAGTCCATCATCGGGAGCAATGCCATCGTTCGGGGCGGATATAAGCGGATCAACATCGGGGATTCCTCCGAGCTTGAATTCTATTAGTCATTCTGGCTTCACCTCAGCGCAGGCTTGGGCGCACAGGAATGCCGAACACTGCCATCTGAACTAATCAAGGAGAAAGAATTCGATGAGGTACCTATTTACATCTGAATCTGTTTCGGAAGGACATCCGGATAAAGTGTGTGACGCAATCTCGGATGCCGTTCTCGATGCGCTGCTTCAACAGGACAAATACTCCCGTGTAGCCTGCGAATGTTTCGTCACGACCGGCTTGGTGATGATCGGCGGGGAAATCACGACGAACGCGTATGTCGATTTCCAAACAATCGCGAGAGAAACAGTCCGGGAAATTGGCTATACGAAAGCCGAGTACAAATTCGACGCAGATTCTTGTTCCGTTATATCTTCGATCCATTCGCAGTCGGCCGATATTGCCCGCGGCGTGAATACCGGCGGCGCCGGAGATCAGGGGATGATGTTCGGTTACGCAAACAACGAGACCCCAGAGTTGATGCCGATGCCGATCATGTTCGCACACAAACTCGTCCGTCGATTGGCAGAGATCAGGAAAAAGAATCTTCGCCTTATGCCATACCTGCGTCCCGATGCGAAATCTCAGGTAACGGTGGAATACAACGGCGGCACGCCGGTTCGTGTTGATACGGTCGTGATTTCAACCCAGCATGACCCCGACGCCTCGCAGAAACGCATACGTGAGGATGTCATTCACCATGTCGTCGGAAAAGTAATTCCCGAACACCTGCTGGATAAGAAGACAAAGTATTATGTCAACCCGACAGGCCGATTCGAAATAGGCGGACCGCACGGCGACAGCGGCCTCACCGGTCGGAAGATCATCGTCGATACGTACGGTGGAAGAGCCCCGCACGGCGGCGGCGCGTTCTCCGGGAAAGATCCCTCAAAGGTTGACCGGAGTGCGGCCTATGCTGCGAGACATTTGGCGAAAAACATTGTCGCTGCCGGCTTGGCGACCGAATGTCAGATTCAAGTTGCCTACGCCATCGGCGTTGCAGAACCTGTATCGATTTACGTCAACACGTTCGGAACGGGAAAGATCCCGGATGCAGAGATCTCGCGAATTCTGAAGAAAGAAATCGACATGACTCCACGCGGAATCATCCGCCGGCTCAATTTGCTGAGGCCCATTTACAGGAAGACTGCTTCCTACGGCCATTTCGGGCGCGACGATAAAGATTTTTCATGGGAGGCGCTCGACCTCGTGGCATCGTTGAAGCGCGCTGCCCGGTAATCATAAAGCAAAGAAACTCAAATTCAGAGATACATTTTTATCACTGCGGAGAATCAATGAACGAGAAAAAAGGACGTTATAAAGTCAGAGACCTGAAACTGGCACAAAACGGTCACATGCTTGTTGAGTGGGCTGAGTCCCGAATGCCGGTGCTCATGGCCTTGCGTGAAAAATATAAATCGACGAAGCCCCTGAAGGGATTTCGGATTGCGGGATGTCTTCACGTGACGAAGGAAACGGCGGTACTTGTAAGAACCTTCGTTGAAGCGGGAGCAGAAGTGAGCTGGAGCGGCTGCAACCCTCTGTCGACAAACGATGCGGTAGCGGCTGCCCTTGCCGACGACGGTATTTCGATTTTCGCCTGGCATGGAATGAACGTAAAAGAGTTCTACTGGTGCATCGATGAGACCCTGAAGTTCAAGCCAAACCTTACCCTTGACGATGGAGCCGATCTTATTTTTACAGTGCACAACAAACACCAGGAACTTATCCCCTATATCATCGGCGGGACGGAAGAAACGACTACCGGAGTGCATCGCTTGCGGGCCATGGCTCATGATGGCGCCTTGAAGTATCCGGTCATTGCAGTGAACGACGCAGAAACGAAATGGGATTTTGACAACGTGTACGGCACTGGGCAATCGACGATCGATGGCGTTATCCGGGCCACAAGCGTATTAATTGCCGGAAAGAATCTTGTCGTCGCGGGTTACGGACATTGCGGCCGAGGCGTTGCGATGCGTGCGAAAGGGCTAGGAGCGAACGTCATCGTGACGGAGGTGAAACACACGGCTGCTTTGAAGGCAACGCTCGAGGGACTTCGTGTTATGACGATGGACCAGGCCGCCAAGATTGGAGATATTTTTATTACGGCGACTGGTGTGAAAGATATCATGGTAGGCCGCCACTTTAAACAATTGAAGGATGGCGCGATCGTTTGCAACACGGGACATTATGATTGCGAAATCAATCTGAACGAATTGAAAAAAATGACGAAGAGCATCCGAGAAGTTCGTCCGAATAACGAAGAGTACGTTACGAAGGACGGCCGCCGTATCTACGTCCTTGCGCAGG
>CAYYHS010000021.1:0-15160 GCA_964471785.1 uncultured Chitinophagaceae bacterium | reverse complement strand
GGAGACCGAGAGGGGGTCGCAAAAACACAAGATCTATTTTTAGCAACGGCACTAGGCGGTATGAGAGAATTCAAGACAAAGGAAGAGTTTACTTCTTCAACAATAATGTTGATAAACAATTAAGTGAAGTAGAGGAAGAGAATGGCAAGCACGGTTGCCTTCCATATTCGGAACGCAAATAGGAAAGATGCCCACGCCCTCGCGTTATTGGCGGCCGAGCTAGGCTACCCGACGACAACCGCCGAGATGGAAAGCCGCCTCCTCCGGATTATTCCCGATCGTCATCACGCCATCTTCATTGCCGAGGACCAAGCACCGATCGGATGGATACAGGTTTGTCTTGTTGACTCTCTCGAAGGCGGGAGGTTTGCAGAGATCCTCGGGCTCGTCATATCGCAGAACCAGCGCAGATCCGGCGCTGGAACTCAACTCGTCGGCAAGGCTGAGGAGTGGGCAAAAGAGAACGATTGTTATCGAATACGCGTTCGCACGAACATCGTGCGGATTGAAGCGCATTCTTTCTACACGAAACTAGGATTCAATCTTAAGAAAACCCAGGAAGTCTTTGACAAATCTCTTCAGTAAGGTGTTCTACTCAACGGAACTACTTACTTCGACGTCACTCAGGTTATTCAACCCTGCATCCCGAAATAGAGAGCGAACCATAAGCACCAAATACCAACTCAACGGGTAATCACCATGGCAAATATTTCACTCTACATTCTCTTAGGGTTGGTCGCGGGCGTATTCAGCGGCCTCATCGGAATTGGGGGCGGCATCATCATTGTCCCCGCTCTTGTCATACTTTTTGGCCTGTCTCAGCATCAGGCGCAGGGGACGACCCTGGCGCTGATGGTCCCTCCAATCGGGATACTTGCTGCGTGGAAGTATTATACGCAAGGATACGTCGATGTTCGGATCGCAGCCTTCATTTGCCTCGGTTTTTTCTTCGGCGGCCTCCTGGGAGCCAAAATTGCCACCGGGATATCGAACGAAGTGTTGAGCAAAGTCTTCGGCATCGTCCTGGTTCTTGTCGGGTTAAAAATGATTCTTGGAAAATGATCAATACACTCTGCCTACTTCCTCTTTTTCTGCTTCAGCCAGCCGACTCGGCTTTGACGTTGCAGATTTCTCCCATCGCTGAAGGATTCTATGTCCACACGTCGTTCGCGATGTTGGGAGGCCACCCTTATCCATCGAACGGACTTGTTGCGGAGACTCGAGAAGGAGTCGTGGTAATCGATACTCCATGGGACACCGCGCAATCGGTCCAGTTGTTGGAGTGGATCGCTGCACACCTGAAGAAAAAAGTCCTCTGCTGCATCGTAACTCACGCCCATGCTGACCGGATCGGCGGGATCGAAATATTCAAGCGAAGGGGAATCAGGGTTTTGAGCACACCGTTGACGGCGAAGCGTGCTCTCGAACGCGGCTTCCTGGAACCCGAAGCGGTCTTGCCGAACGATACCCTCATCACCTGGGGCAACACCAGTGCCGAATGTTTTTTCCCGGGCAAAGGACACACGGATGACAATATTGTAGTCTGGTTTCCAGGCGAGCGAATTCTTGTTGGCGGATGTCTTGTGAAGAGCACGAGCGCAACAGGCTTGGGAAATGTTGCCGACGCAGACCTTTCGGCATGGCCTGCAACGATCCGTTCCGTGATGAAAAAATTCCCCAATCATAGAATCGTCATACCGGGTCACGAAAGTTGGGAGGACAACAACTCGCTCGAACATACACTTGATTTACTTAGGAGTAATAAGTGAAGTCTCCCCTTTTCCCGCGCATCAAGCATCGAAGCAGCTGAATCATCGGTATCAAACTGACACCTAACTTGTGGTAGTGCCTACATTTGCGCTCAGGATTGTCATGCAATACCCGCCCCGTTTTGTGTTGATTTCCGGCCTCTAAATCTTTACTTTTATCCGTTCGTTCACGGCAAAGTGCCGGCTCGATCAGCGGATACACCTTACTAATCCACGCAGTTCTTATCCGACAAGAAGAATGCACCCAAATGCAATTCTCTGGTTCTGATGTCGCATAAAACGATCGCCCCCTACGGATTCCTCTTTGGAGGGATCAGTTCGCCGGCCGGCTTTGTTGGTCCCGTCATTATCACGCCGGAGGCGAATCAAGGTCCCCTCCTCGGCATTTTCATCACCGGACCACTCGGCGTTGTTCTCGGCATATTGATCGGCTCTATCAGTTCGGTGGTCAAGATGACGAAACCCGAATTCAAAGATCCGCTTCAAAAGTTTCTGGCTCGTCTTTGAGCACTTATCCATAACAACCTGAGCAACCAGAAAAGTATCCTGCATTTACTAAAGAATCTCAAAATGGAGACTGCAATGAATAACGTTAGGCCGACAAATACTTCCCTTCTGCGAATGTTGCTATTCGCCTTCATGATTGCCGGCATATTTTTGGGTCCGGTACAATTGAGGGCACAGAATTCTACATCCAAACCGGGATGGACGCACGTGAAGTACGCAATTTATTTTACTTTCACAGATATAGAGAATCTTCTCGTCGACTCGGCGTCATTCCGCGAGACGATGGAATACCTAGGCCCGATAAAGCCGGAGAAGGTTTATCTCGAGGGAAGCAGCCGCGGGGAGGTGGATGTCGATCTGATGAAGAAAGTCGCCGACCGTTTTCGGGCAATGGGGATAAAGGTATCTGGAGCGATGGTGCCTGTCGGCGTGGAAGGTCCTTCGGTCTATAATAATCCAAACGACATGGCAGCCCTCGAAAAACGGATGCGCGCACTCGCCCAAGTTTTCGACACGATTATTCTGGACGACTGGCTCTTCACCACGGCGACCGATGAAAAGAGCGTGAAGGACCGGGGCACCTTGAGTTGGGCAGATTACCGTTCCAAGTTGCTGCTCGAACAGTCGAAGAAGCACATCATCGACGTAGCAAAGAAGGTGAACCCAAATGCAAAGGTCATCATTAAATACCCAAACTGGTACGAAGGTCATCGGGAAAACGGATATGATGTCTACAACGAAACGCTCCAGTTCGACGCCATGGCCGTCGGCATCGAGACGCGCACCCGTGCCGTACACGACCAACATATCCCCATCTACAGCGGCTATATTTTTCAGAAATGGTTCTCGAGCGTCGATCCTGCCAAATGGGTAGGCTCCTGGCTCGACAACTATGATATGAAGGGGGAAAACAATGACTATGTCGCCCAAGTGTGGCAGGCGGTCCTCGCACAGACGCCCGAAATAATCCTCTGGTCAGGCGGGCATCTCCATCATACAGGGCCGTTCAGCGACGTCTATCCCCACTTCCGGGAAATGCTTCCGGAATTCGATCGTGTCGCCGGGATGTTGAAAGGAACCTCACTCGGAGTTCCTATCTACCTCCCCTACGGCTCCATCGGCGAATATAATATCTTCGGCTATCTCGGAATGGCCGGAATTCCGCTAACACCGGTCGGGCAATTTCCGTCGGAAAGCAAAATGGCCATTTTCACAAAAAATTCCCTGCAAGACCCGCAACTCGCCGACAAGATGCTCACCCGTTTGCGCGATGGACACGACGTCTTTATGACATGGGAGCTCTGGCGTAAGTTGCAGAACACAGAGTTTAAGAATACCCTCAGCCTGGTGGACGAAGGCGGCACTGTTGTATCATCGGAGTTCCGCCTTCGATCGGGATGGAATCAGCAAGTCGTGAAATCCACGAAACCTTTCGCTTTTCCCCGTATTGAAACGACAACCTGGCCTTACGTCCGCGATGTTGCAGTGGTTCTGGAGGACTATGATTATGGAGTCTTGTTGAGAGCGCAATACCTTAAAGGGACCATCTATATTCTCAACATGCCCGAAAATGAGTATGACCTTTTGAAGTTGCCAACTGAGGCGCTCAACATTATTCGCCGGCCGTTCATCAACGAACTCGGAGTTCAATTGGAAGGTCCCGGCGGAGTCGCCCTCTATCCCTTCGGGACGAAACAGTACGTTGTTTACAATATGAACGATCAGACTGCGGCTCTCTCACTTCGTTTTGACTCGAAACTTTCAGAGACCGGGTGGCAAGAACTTGTTCACGCAACAATGCTGGACGTGCATCAAGATACCTCTTTCGTTCGATATGGCGGACCTGTCCTGACGAGCGCCTCGTTCTCGCTTCAGCCGTTCGAGATCGCAATTGTTCAGGCTCCATAAATTCAAAAGTATGAAGCGTCCGTGCGTTACGCAGCAAACGAAATGCTTTCAGATGTCCAACAATAGCTTTTTGTGGAAAGGGAATGAACGATGGCTAAAGTTTCTTGGGGGATACTTAGCACGGCCCAGATCGGAACAGAGAAGGTTATTCCGGCGATGCAGTTAGGGAAGCAGTTGGAGATCTCGGCGATCGCATCACGCAATCTTGAATCCGCGCAGCGAGCGGCGAAGAAATTGGGAATCCCGCGGGCGTACGGATCGTACGAGGAGCTTCTCGGCCAAAAGGATATCGAAGCCGTCTACATTCCGTTGCCGAACCATCTGCATGTGGAGTGGGCGGTGAAGGCGTTAAGAGCTGGAAAACATGTGCTTTGCGAAAAGCCGATCGGAATGAATGCAAAGGATGCAGAAGTACTTCTGCGGGAAGCCAGAAAGTTCCCGAAACTAAAAGTCATGGAGGCCTTCATGTACCGAGTGCATCCACAGACGACAGCAACCCGGGAGATGATCAGGGAGGGCGCCATCGGCGATGTGAGAAATGTCCACACAATGTTTTCCTACTACAACGACAATCCAAAAGATATCCGCAACCAACCCGATATTGGAGGGGGCGGACTTCTCGACATCGGATGCTACTGCATTTCACTCTGCCGGTATCTCTTCGATTCAGAACCAAAACGTGTTTGCGGCACTGTTGAGTACGACCCCGCGTTGAAGACAGATCGTTTGGTCTCGGCAGTAATGGAATTCGCCGGAGGGAGCTCAACATTTTCGTGCTCAACGCAGATGGCGAACTGTCAATATGCTAAAGTCATCGGGACTCGCGGCATCATCGAACTGGCAGCCCCCTTCACCCCTTCTCCGGATCAACCTTCAAAAATCATCTGCTTTACCGGCGGGAAAAGAGAAGAAGTCTCGATTGAACAATGCAATCACTATACGATCCAGGGCGATCTGTTTTCGAAAGCGATACTCGACGGAACCCCTGTGCCAACTCCTCTTGAGGATGGTATCGCAAATATGAGAGTGATCGACGGTATCTTCGAGAGTTCCAGAACGGGATCGTGGGTCGAGATCCACAACGGATGAAGGGATTAAGGGAATGATAGAGCCGCGGATGAGGGGATCAAGGGAGGGATGGAACAGTGGATAAAGGGATTAACTGGGAAAAGGGTTGCATCTACCAATCGAGGATAAATGTCTATGAAGTTCTTTTGCGCGGTTTGCTTTGTTATCACAATCTCCAGTCAGCTTCTTGGTCAATCCTCAAAAAGGGAACACGATATGTTTGAGCCTCTCTCTTACGAAACAGCTGACGCCCTCGCCGATTCGGTCTTGCACCTCATGACACTCGACGAGAAGATCTCTTATGTGGGGGGCGACAGAAACTTTTTCGTAAGACCGATTCCACGATTGAACCTCCAGGAAGTCTACATGTCCGATGCCACGGAAGGCGTTCACATCCGGGACAAGGCGCATGAATTGGGAATTTCAAAATATGCGATGGATAAATCGACTTCGTTCCCGAGTCCTATTTGCCTCGCTTCGACATGGGATCCTCAACTCTCATACGACTACGCACAATCCATCGGTGAAGAGTGCAGGCTGGGGGGCATCGGGATACTTCTCGGCCCGGGACAAAACGAGTACCGGCAATCTCAGTGCGGGCGCAATTTCGAGTATTTCGGCGAGGATCCGTACCTCCGGTCTCGCCTCATTGAACAGTACGTCAAGGGGCTCCAGAGCACCGGTACGGTGGCAACGCTCAAGCACTTTGTCGCCAACAATACCGACTATTACCGGCGAAAAAGCAATAGCGTTATCGATGACCGGACTCTTCACGAGATTTATCTTCCCTCGTTCAAAGCCGGCATCGACGCCGGGGCCAAGGCTGTGATGACCTCATATAACTTGCTGAACGGCGAATATTGCGGCGAGAGTGAAACGGCAATCAACGAGATCCTCCGCAAACAGTTGGGATTCAAATGGCTGGTGATGACAGATTGGTGGTCGGTGTATGATGGGGAAAAGGTTGCACGATCGGGACAGGATCTTGAGATGCCGCTCGCCGTCGGATTGAAGGATGCACATTCTCTTATCAGCGCCGGAAAGGTAACGGTTGCGGAAATCGACAGAATGACAAAGAGCATCTTACGAACCTACTTTGCGATGAAACTCGGCGAACGAAAACGAGATCCATCATTTGAAGCTCGGTTCCCTCAGCATGAAGCGATTGCCCTCCAGACCGCGCGCGAGGGAATCGTTCTGTTGAAGAACGCAAATAACATTCTGCCGATCAGAGACAATGTGAAGAACATACTGATTACTGGCGATTTTGTCGATACGGTGGCAAGAGGAGGAGGCTCTGCGGAAGTCAAGGGGTATAATATCAGGCTGATGATCGATGAAATGAAGAATGTCTTCGGCACCAGAATCAACTACGTGGATAAACCGAGCGTTGACCAACTTGCATCTGCCGAGCTGGTCATCTGCAATGTCGGAACTAAAGACAGTGAAGGATGGGACCGACCGTTCGAGCTCCCTTCGAGCCAGGAACTGAAAGTCCGGGAATGCGTCAACTCCAATCCAAACACAGTGGTCATCGTAACATCCGGAAGCGGCATCAAAATGACCGACTGGGCCTCGAAAGCCGCTGCAATTCTCTACGCGTGGTACGGAGGGCAAGTCGGGAACAAGGCACTCGCCGAGATCGTCGCGGGAATGGCGAACCCCTCGGGCAAGTTGCCGATCACGATTGAAAAAGATTTCAAGGATTCGCCGGGGTACGGATATATTCCGGCCGGCGAAAAATTGTACACGGGATGGAACGATCAAGTCGAGAAGACTCATCCAATCTTTGACATTCACTACAGCGAAGGGATCTTCGTTGGTTACCGGTGGTATGAAAAGAAACAAATTGAGCCTCTCTTCCCCTTCGGTTACGGTCTTTCGTATACTACTTTCGAATACACCAATCTCCATGTTTCGAAACTGAAATTCAGTCCGGAAGACACGGTCACCGTGACCTTCACGCTCAAGAATATCGGCGCACGAAAAGGAGCCGAAATTGCACAGTTGTACTTGCAGGATGTTGCAAGCTCGGTTCCTCGCCCGCTAAAAGAATTGAAAGGTTTTCGACGGATCGAACTTGAACCGGGCGAAAGCGGCGTGGTGACACTCCTGTTATCCAAAAGTGATTTTTCATACTGGGATCCAGCCACGAAAGGTTGGTTTGCAGAGAAAGGGAGTTTTATCATCAAGATCGGATCGTCGTCCAAGGAGATCAAATTAGAAAAAGAGGTTGAACTGCTTTAGTCAATTCTTCTTCGCGTCCTTTGCGACTTGGCGGTTTTCTTTTTCAACAACCCGTTAGATCCCCAATAAAAACATTTCGGGATGACGCTTTCCATTCAGCCGTTTGCATCATTACTCCGAGGGACTCTTGAAATTCGCTCTTCTCTTTAGCCTCACTTTACTCGCAGCATTCGTCTCCACTGCCCAGCTCCCTCATTCGATCATTATCGGGACAGTCTATAATATCTTCCACGAAGAATTTGCAACTGACGAGGAGTTCTTCCGTCAAGTGGACAGAGATGTCGCGTTAATGAAAGAGTCTAACATCACGCATGTGATGATTTTCCCGATGAGCGAATGGGGTCCTGAGACGAAACAGCTTCGATGGACGCGGACCGATTACCTTGTGAAAAAGATCGAAGCCGCCCACCTTAAGTTCATTCCCTTGATGCTGAAAGAAGAACAGTGCAGCCACTACTTTCCTATCTGGAAGTTCAAGGAAATCAAAGGGATGTGGGAGGAGCGCAATCTTGACAACGGGAACAAGAATAATCGCCAGGACGTCGATTTTGCGGACCCGAGAGTCTACCCGCTGCTCGAGGAATACTTCCGGGCTGTGATCGAGCGGTACGGCTCCAGCCCCGCTCTTTCCTTCTACAACATCTGGAACGAACCTCACTACCACTCCAACGCCGAGCATGTCGTTGAACGATTTCGCGCGTGGCTGCAGCGAAAGTACGGATCGCTCCCGGCTCTTCGACGGGCGTGGGGAAAGGAATACGCCGATTGGAACGAAGTATCCCCCTTTCTCGCCGACAACTGGAACTCATCCATGCCGCAAATCGACTGGGTCTTATTCAGGAACGATCTGGATGGAGACCTGCTGGCACAACTCGCGAGCACGCTGAGAAAGTATGACAAAGTCCATCCGGTCAATGCCAACCCTGTCAGCACGCCGTGGGCAAACTTTGGAAACTTCGGGTCGTATAACGTCGACAATTGGGCGATTGCAGACCACGAGGATCTCCATGGAATCTCTTATTATCCTGATGGATGGGAGCGAGAACATAACCTGGAACCGTGTCCCTATTGGATCCACAATCTCGCGTTTGCCACGGTCAGAAGCGGCTCGGCAAACAAGAACTTTATCCTTACGGAAGTCTACACGAACTCGCAAAACGGACTCGCGCTGAACGGCTACCTGACGTCCGATCAGGTCAAGGACCTCGCATGGACGGCACTGTCAAACGACTGCAAGGGGATGGTGTATTGGAAATGGCTTCCGTTCATGAGGGGGCGCCAATCGCTCGGGAGAGGATTGTGTCAGGTCGACGGAAATCTGGCACCGCGCGGAGAAGCGGTAAAAGAGATTGGCTCGGTGATGCAGAAATATGGGGAGGTGATCTTCAACGCTCATCTCAAAAAAGCGAAGGCCGCCATTCTCGTCGACATGGTCGGGCTCTTGAAATGTCTTGAGCAGGTCGTTGAGCCATCGACGAACAAGTTCATGTATGAAAGCACCGCGGGAGTATTTAAAGCACTCTACGAGAGCAACATCCAGGTCGACGTGCTTCGCATGGACCGAGCCCTGAATTTGGAGACGCTCAAACAGTATAAGATCGTCTACCTCCCTTTTCAGATCGTAATGAGGAAACAGGTAGCCGAGTTGTTGACAGCTTATGTCCGTCAGGGAGGATGGATTGTCGCCGATGCGCGCACCGCAACCCTCGACGAACTCGATTTTGCCTATCAGGAAAGTCCCGGCGCAGGACTGAACGAACTCTTCGGGGCAACTCGTCCCGATTGGACGGCCAGCAAGGCATACTATACAATCCGCATGAGCGCTGTCAAAAATCAGGCCCCGTTCGAGTTTGAAGGAAGATACTTCCGCGAAAAACTTCGGGTTAATAAGGAAGCAGAGATCATCGGAACGTTCGTCGACAATGGCGAACCGGCAGTCATTCAGCATCGTTATGGTCTGGGGACGACGATCCTGAGCGCGGTGCCTCTCGGAGCGAGCTACTACGACCGGCCCAATGATCCGGCAAACAGAATACTCGTCAACGCAGCAATTGATGCGGGGGCAACTCCGGATGCGCGGTTGATGTCCAAAGGAAATGCATACCTGGATCTCAAGGTCCATGCTGCAGGCAGCAATCTGATTGTGTACGCTATCAATTCTGAAGCCCGCCCGGTATCGGGGATAATTTCTGTCAACACCGAAGGGATCCGGGTTAAGACTGTGACAAATCTCATTACCGGAAAAGGCGTGGTGTTCGTTCAGAATGAGTTGGGTACAGAAATTCCGACAGAGGCATCCTCGTATGAGGTTTCGGTGTATTTGTTGGAGCATTGATCAACAGAATCATTCATCCCTATTCCCTTGACGCCGCCGATGATACGAACCATTCCACTTCAACGATCCGCAAGGAGTCAGAAGGCTCTCCTGTTGAACGATATGATTCCGTCGTTGATTCTTCTGGCGACCGGTGTTGGGACATTGCTCATCGGTACTAACACGAAGCTGGCGGTCGCCAACATCGTTTCGGGTGGATTGATATCGGTATTTGGGTTTAGAGAATGGCGGGGCCTTTCAAAAGAACATCATCACCGCGTCCAGTGGTATGACGTCGTCTCTGGCGGCGTGATGATGCTGGACGCCGCGATGATGTACAAGCCATGGAAAGGATTCCAGCCGGCCGATTTGTATTTTGCCATCTCCCTCTTCTTGATACTTAAGGGGTTCTCTGTGATCAAGCCCAGAAGGATCCGTTTGCTGAAACTTTCGGATGACGGGTTTTCGATTAGGACTGGGCCTCTTTTTAGACTCCAGTGTGAATGGAAGGATGTCGAGGGCGTATCAATGGATGGGACATCGCTGGTCGTCTTGACACGCAAGGGGAAAAAGAAGATATCGCTGCGCCGCGTTGAGAATAGAGATGAGGTGTATCAAGCGCTCCTTTCAGCCATCAAAAAATAAGACGTCGGCGAGAGAAATCCTCGTTTGAAAGTGTTCTCAATCTTCTCTATATTTGTTCGCAATGTCGAGGAACGAAGTTATCAACCCGATGCGAGCCGCCTTGAGATTTCGAACCGGGAGTCCGCTGGAATATTGTTACAAATAGAATTACCGCAATCGACAAGCTTAGGATAGACCACGACTATCAATCACGCATGTCCAATCATCGGAGGCTGAATGCTACCCATCCCGCCAGCATTTCTCATTCTAATCGGGCTTATGTTTCAATCACAGCCGGAGAGCCCCGGGGCCCCGGACTCAAAGCTTGGAGTCTTTGAAGGACATGGCGACATCGGCCACGTGCTGAAACCAGGACTTGCACAATACGATCCCGCGACCAAGAGCTACCGCGTCGGAGGAAGCGGGGAAAATATGTGGTTTACGAACGACGCCTTTCATTTTCTTTGGAAGCAGATGTCTGGCGATGTCTCCCTGACGGCAGAAATTAAGTGGATCGGCAACGGCGGCAACCCTCATCGGAAAGCCTGCCTTCTGATTCGCCAGAGCCTCGAACCGAATTCTCCGTATGCCGATGCCGCTGTTCACGGCGTGGGGCTCACGTCCCTGCAATACCGCGAGGCGACTGGAGCAGCGACGCGTGAGATCCAGGCTAACGTCTCCGCTCCGAGCAGGGTGAGGATCCAGCGGGAAGGTGACTATGTTTTCATGTCTCTTGCGCGGGAAGGGGAAGCAATGCATTCGGCGGGCGGCTCGTTCAAAATCAAATTGGCGGACCCGTTTTATATCGGCATCGGAGTGTGTGCGCACGACAGCAGCGCTTTTGAAGAGGCGGTATTCTCAAACGTCGAGATCACAAGCGGAAAGAAAGTGAGTTCCGCGGAACCGGTGCTTGAGAGCACGCTTGAAACTGTCGCGATTGCCTCGACCGACCGGCGCGTTGTCTATCAAGTGCGCGATCATATTGAGGCGCCCAATTGGTCACGCGATGGGAAGTACTTCATTTTCAACCGCGACGGCCATCTCTTTACGATACCCGTTGACGGTGGCGCACCGCAGCCGCTGAGCACGGGATTTGCCGTTCGTTGCAACAACGATCACGGCCTCTCGCCCGATGGTACCCAGCTTGCGATAAGCGATCAAACAAAAGATGAAAAATCACGCATCTATATACTGCCGAGCAGCGGCGGTACACCACGCCTCGTAACTCCTCTTGCCCCCTCGTACTGGCACGGCTGGTCCCCAGACGGCAAAACGCTCGCCTATTGTGCGGAAAGAAATGGTGAGTTCGATATCTACACTATTTCGGCGGCCGGCGGAGAGGAAAAGCGATTGACCACGGCTCCCGGCTTGGATGACGGGCCCGATTATTCCCCCGACGGTAAGTACATCTACTTCAACTCGGAGCGGACAGGTTTGATGCAAATCTGGCGGATGAAAGCAGACGGGAGCGATCAGGAACAGGTCACCTCCGACCAATACAATAATTGGTTCGCACACCCTTCTCCCGATGGCAAATGGATTGTTTTTCTCTCGTTCGAAAAGGAGGTCAAGGGACATCCTGCAAATAAGGATGTCATGCTTCGCCTGATGCCGGTGGACGGCGGTGAAATTCAAGTTCTCGCAAAACTTTTTGGCGGGCAGGGAACGATGAATGTTCCATCCTGGTCTCCCGACAGCCGCAATGTGGCGTTCGTAAGCTATCGCCTCGTTGCTCCGTAAGAGGCTCACTCTGTGATCGATGAAACGGTGTGCACAAGACGTTGTCGCTGATCATCGCGAATACATGCGACAGCCTTGTGCACGCAATCCATAGCAACGTATGCCCTGCTCTTAAGATTTCGAAACATGTTGCCGTTAATGACCATGAAGAGTGGACTGCCCTCCGGTTTATTGCCTCTTGGCACCGAGCGCGGACTTCGCTCAAATCACTGTAAAGTGTAGCTTGCCGCCCTGCACTACCTTTTCTTTCGACCTTCTTCATTCTTGAGGAAGACTTCTACCTATAGGGAATTAGATTCTTCGTCATGTCAACGCCTGGTCTATATCGCTCCTACCTGCTCCTTCTCTGCCTGACAATTACTGTTCTGTCTACATTTCCTGTTTTTGCCCTCGATCCCCAGAAAACGATCGCCCAGTACGGTCATACGGTTTGGCTCCGTCAAAATGGATTACCCGCAAACGCTGTTAACGTGAGTCTTCAGGCAAAAGACGGATACATTTACTTTGGAACTTCGGCGGGATTGTTTCGCTTTGACGGGGTCAATTTCAACAAGATCGGCGTAGACCCCGGCAAAGAGAAGTCGCGTGAGACGATCTCCGCATTGTGTGCATCGCGCGACAGCAGCTTATGGATTGGGACGGAATACAAGGGATTGCGACGAATCAAGAACGGTCAATTAATCCGGTACGGATTGGATGAAGGTTTCTTCGACACCCAGGTGTTCGAGGTGCTGGAGAGCCGGTCCGGCCACCTCTATATAGGTACTTCGATTGGCGTCTACATGTTCGATCAGGGTAAATTCCTACCGATTCTTCTGAAGCCGAACTATATCACGGCGCTCGCCGAAGATTCATCCGGAAGAATTTGGGTCGGGACGCATCATGGTGTTCGTATTTTCGATGAGCACAACCCGGGAGAGGTTCTTAGCCTTACGACGAACGAGGGGCTGCCGAATGATGTAACAACCTCCATTTATAGTGACCGGGAAGCAAACATATGGATCGGCACGGTCGATGGATTGGTCAAATGGAGCAACGGGTCGCTCAAAGCGTACACGTGGCTGAACGGATTGTCCGATAACCACATTAACGTGATCGACGAAGATGCGAACGGCAACCTGTGGGTAGGAACAAATAGGGGCGGAATTGACCGCCTCGCCGGTGACAAATGGAGCATCTTCAACAAGACCAACGGTTTAACCGACAATCAAGTTTTGTCGATCATTGAGGATCGTGAAGGAAGCCTTTGGGTATCTACGGCGGACGGGCTAAATCAATTCAAGGACGTCAGCTTAACAACTTTTACCACATACGAGGGGCTATCAAACGATTATATATCCGGAGTAATAGAGACACCCGACAGAAGCATGTTCTTTTTGAGCGACCAGGGCTCAACGGTGATGCAGTTGAAAAATGGATCATACAAAAAATATGAAACTTCGGTCGGCCCGACCTATGTTGCGCATGATGGAAGTCTCTGGTTCGGTCAAAACGGATTTCTCGCTAACATCAAAGACAGCCAGCTCCACCGCAATGACACCACATACGGCATTCCACCACACTGGATCTCGGCAATTACGGAGGACGACAAGAGCCTCATCTTCTATTCGGATCATGTCGGAATACGCCGGTTCAGCCATCATCGAGTCGAGCCGTATCTCATGAAGGATGGTCATCAATACCCCTCCTTGGAGTACGTGGTCTGTTTCTATCCCCAACGGAATGATTTGTTGTGGATCGGCAACGCTGATTCGCTCGTGCGTATCCAGGACGGAGTGGCACAAAGTTTCACGACGAAAGATGGACTCGCCGGCAACTGGGTCAGTTCTATCTACGATGACCGGCGAGGCTCTCTCTGGATCAGTTCTCCGCAAGGCGGACTTACGCGCTATAAGGAGGGACGATTCACTCCTATAAGTACTGCTGCCGGTTTATTTGCGGACGAAATTTATTGTGTCCTCGGAGATGAGAATGGAGGTTTATGGTTGAGCAGTCCTGTCGGCATCGGACGCGTTGAACAACAGGAGCTTGAAGACTTCGCCGACGGACGCGTCTCTTCAATCCATTCAAGAGTCTTTGTTACTGCTGATGGGATGAAAACCGACGAGTGCTTCGGCAGCTGGCAGCCCGCGGGGTGGAAAACTCACGACGGCCGCATCTGGTTCGCCACGCGGAAGGGTGCCGTGATGATCGATCCCAAATCCTTCAAAACGAACAAGATACCGCCTCCAGTGTTGATCGAGGATGTTCTCGTCGATCAGAAACCGGAGCCTTTGGTTTCATCGGCTGCTTTCGATCCCGATGCTGAGAAATTTGAATTTCATTACACTGCGCTAAGTTTTCTGGTACCGGATCGCGTACTGTTCAAATACATGCTTGTTGGATATGAAAACCAATGGGTCGAGGCTGGAACACGGAGGGCAGCGTATTACACAAGCCTGCCGCCGGGCGAATACCGTTTCCGTGTGATGGCATGCAATAATGACGGAGTATGGAATGAGGCTGGCGCGAGCTATTCGTTCGTACTCAAGCCCCATTTTTACGAGACCTATTGGTTTTACTTTTTGGTAGTAGTTGCTTTGGGGGGAAGTGCGTTTGGAGCGTACCGGCTTCGAGTGTGGCAGCTCTTGCGAAACGAAAAAATGCTGCAAGGGAAGATCGACGAGGCAGTAGCCAACATCAAGATTCTTGGGGGACTTATTCCTATCTGCTCCAACTGCAAAAAAATCCGCAATGACTCGGGCTATTGGGATCTGTTGGAAGGCTATATCCAATCGCACTCCGAAGCTAAATTTTCGCACGGCATTTGCCCTGATTGCGCGAAGCTGCTATATCCCGGCATATTCCATGAGAAGAAGGAAGAATAACTAAGACTTCCCACTGGTAATCTCCCCGTGAGTAACTCCCCGGCACACCCCCCCTAAAATGGGCAGTGTCTCAGTTTGAACAAAAGCATGTCATGCCCACCACGGTTCGGAGCCCG
>CAYYHS010000020.1:0-15223 GCA_964471785.1 uncultured Chitinophagaceae bacterium | reverse complement strand
TCCCGGCACTCCATCTCAGCCAGAAGCAATTTCCGTCACAGGATGCATTCACGAATGAGGTTCTCGCGAGTCTCGATTCGTACGGCGTCGATTTCATCGTTCTCGCCGGCTACATGAAGAAACTCGATCCGCGAATCATCAGACGTTTCCGAAATAAAATCATCAATGTTCATCCGGCGCTGTTGCCTGCCTTCGGGGGGCAAGGGATGTACGGGCATCATGTGCATGAAGCGGTGATCGCGCAACATGTCAAGCGATCAGGGGCGACGGTTCACATTGTTGACGAAGAATTTGACCGCGGCCCAATCGTACTCCAGGAATCCATTCCCGTCGAAGAAGACGATTCGCCGGATTCACTCGCGGAGAAAATTTTGGCGATCGAGCACCGGATACTCCCGCGTGCCGTGGAATTGTTTGCAGGCAACAAAATACTTGTATCCAACGGCATCGTGTCAATACACGATTGACCAGGACAAAGAGGTTTGCATTGCTGAAGATCCGTCGGGCACTTCTGAGCGTTTCTAACAAAGATGGGATCGTCGAGTTTGCCGCAGAGCTCCAGCGATTGGGCGTAGAGATCGTTTCAACCGGGGGAACGTACTCGCTCCTGTCATCTGCAAAGATTCCGGTCAAACAAGTTTCCGAAATCACCGGCTTCCCCGAGATTTTGGACGGCCGCGTGAAGACACTTCATCCCGGCATTCATGCAGGACTGCTGGCTGTTCGCGACAATCCGCTTCACCGTAAGCAGCTCGATGACCTTCATATTCAGCCTATCGACCTTGTCGTGGTAAACCTGTATCCTTTCAAGGAAACGATCCAGAAGCAAGGCGTGACTCTTGACGACGCCATCGAACAGATTGATATCGGCGGGCCCGCGATGCTCCGATCGGGGGCGAAGAATTACCGGTTCACATGCGTCGTGTCGAATCCGAAGAGTTATCCTGCCATTCTTAACGAACTTCGCGAACGAAGCGGTTCCATCAGCGAAGAGACGTGCCTTCGATTGGCAAAAGATGTTTTCCGGCACACAGCACATTACGATTCGGTGATCGCTGACTATTTGCGACGGGAAGCAGGAGAGCAGCAGGAATTCCCCGAGACGCTTACTCTTTCCCTTGAAAAAATTTTTGACCTTCGCTACGGTGAGAATCCCCATCAGAGAGCGGCGCTCTACGGAAATTTCGAGCATTGCTTCAAAAAGCTCCATGGAAAAGAACTCTCTTATAACAATATTATCGACACAACGGCGGCGGTTCAGCTCCTCTCAGAATTTGCCGAACCGACGTCAGTCATCATCAAGCATACGAATCCATGCGGGGTCGGAAACGGAACGACGATTGCCGAGGCATATCAGCGTTCGCTCGCAACAGATCCTAAATCCGCATTTGGCGGAATCGTTGCTGTGAACCGGCCCATCGATATCGCGGCCGCGGAGATCATCAACCAGATCTTCACCGAGATTATTATAGCCCCTTCCTTTCCGCCTGACGTTCTTGAATTCTTGATGAAGAAAAAGGAGAGGCGGCTGATACAGCAGATAGGCGACACACGACCAGTCGCCGAACTGGACATCCGAAGAGTAACCTGCGGTCTTCTGGTACAAACACCGGACGATGCCCAGATCGCACCGGCGGATCTTAAGATTGTCACCGAACGGAAACCCACGAACGATGAACTCGAGGCGATGCTCTTCGCGTGGAAAGTCGCTAAACATGTAAAGTCGAATGCGATCGTTTATACAACAAAAGACCGAACGATCGGAATCGGGGCGGGACAAATGTCTCGCGTAGATTCTGCAAAACTGGCGGTTCGCAAAGCGGAGGAGGCTGGACTCTCCGTACAGAATACTGTGGTCGCATCAGATGCTTACTTTCCTTTCGCGGATGGGTTAATTGAGGCTGTAAAAGCAGGCGCGACCGCGGTCGTTCAACCCGGCGGCTCGGTGCGCGATAGCGAGGTCATAAAGGCTGCTAATGACAACAATATTGCTATGGTTTTTACCGGAATCCGGCATTTCAGGCACTGATAAGAGTAACCGTTGCAGGGAAATTCAGCTTTCTGATCAGTGACCTCGGACATCTTATCCGAGTCAGAGAAATTGATATTAGAATTGAGTATTTTTCCTAAGCTTTCTATTCATCTTATAAAATTAAAGACCAATGGGTATATTCTCCGTTTTCTCCGCAGACTTAGCAATTGATTTAGGAACTGCGAATACGCTGATTCATATGAAAGGGAAGGGGATCGTCCTCAACGAGCCTTCGATTGTCGCTTTCGATCGGAATACGAAAAAGATTGTTGCTATCGGTAATGAAGCGCGGGAAATGTTGGGAAGAACGCACAGAGACATTCGCACCATTCGTCCGATGAAAGACGGCGTGATCGCTGATTTTGAAATCGCTGAAGGGATGCTCCGCGAGTTCATCAAGAAGATCCATGCGAACTGGCTGCCGAGCCGGAGAATTGTGATTTGCGTCCCGAGCGGAGTGACCGAGGTTGAGAAGCGAGCCGTGCGCGATTCTGCGGAACATGCCGGTGCAAAGGAAGTCCACCTGATTGCAGAACCGATGGCCGCGGCGATCGGCATAGGCCTCGACGTGGACAATCCAGTCGGAAATATGGTCGTTGACATTGGCGGAGGCACGACGGAAATCGCCGTCATTGCACTCTCAGGAATCGTCAACGAAGAATCGATCCGGATCGCAGGCGACGAAATGAATTCCGCCATCATCCAGTTTTTCAAGAAGAACCACAATATCCTTATCGGTGAAAGGACGGCGGAGGCGATCAAGTGCGAGGTGGGATCGGTCATGCCGCTGAAAGAGGAAGTGACAATCCAGGTGAAGGGGCGTGACCTCGTCAACGGAATTCCGAAAACGACCGAAGCAAGCTCAGTGGAAATCCGGGAGTCGTTGAACGAATGCATCCAGCAAATCGTCGACGCCGTGAAGCTGACCCTCGAACGAACTCCTCCCGAACTATCATCGGATATTCTCGACCGTGGGATCATGTTGTCGGGCGGGGGCGCGTTATTGAAAGGGCTCGACGAGCGGCTTCGCCTCGAGACAAATCTCCCCGTCCATGTCGCCGAGGACCCTCTTACCGCCGTTGTCCGGGGAACCGGAAAGGTCCTCGAGAATCTGAACCACTATTCGAAAGTGCTTATTAAGAGCAGACGGTATTAATCAATCAACAATGAACAATTTTCATTCGATGGATCCGAACCAGTACTCAGATGCACTATCTGTTCATTGTTCATTGTTCATTGTTCACTGAAACAAATGCAGCGTTTCTACCAGTTCTATTTTCTCTTCAAAGAATACATCATTTTTTCGGCCCTCGTTCTCATCTCCATTGCCCTCCTTGCTGAAAACGATAATGACCAGGTACGGCGCATCCGATCGATCACCGTCGGAATGGTCGGCGCCCTCCAGAATACATTTGCGATCGTACCTAACATTTTTATGCTCCAACGCGAGAATGAACTGTTGCGCAAAATGAACGTTAACCTCGCCGATGAAGTCAATCAGCTTCGGGAATCCCGGCTGGAGAACATGCGCCTCCGGTCTATGATTGCACTGAAGGAGACAACCCACACCTCTCTCATGGCCGGTAAAATCATCGCGAAGAATCTCAATCTCCTTCGGAATACTATTACGCTCAATATCGGTTCGAACGACGGCGTCGCCGTCGGAATGCCGCTGGTAACGGGAGAAGGACTAGTTGGAAGGGTGATTGCCGTAAGCGGAGGTTATGCGATCGGAGAAGTCATGCTCAATGTTGACTTCCGGGCAAGTGCGAAAGATCAGCGAAGCCGCGTCGACGGAATTATCGCGTGGGATGGAAGAAGCGTTATCCTGAAAAATATTGCGAAGTCGCTCGACGTTCGTCCCGGGGACGCTATCGTGACTTCCCAGTATAGCAACGTGTTTCCTCAGGATGTCAAAATCGGTGTAGTGGGAGCCGTGACCGAGGTGCCGGGCAGCCTCTTCAAGCGCGTCGACGTAGTGCCTTCAGTTGACTTTGTAAAACTTGAGGAAGCCTTCGTTGTAGTTTTCCTTCCCGACCCCGAGAAGATAAAACTAGAAGAGAAATCGCAGAAGTGAAGGGGTCTTCGAGGGAGCGACTTTATCATGACAACTCAGCAACCTCGCCCTTAGTCCCTCTCCTTCCAGGAGAGGGATACTCTTTCGCATTATTCATGCTCCAAGTTTCAGAGATAAATGCGGCCATATCCCTCTCTCAAAAGGAGAGGGTTAGAGAGAGGGTCCCTCTCCATGCGCATGCCCCAAATCCTTAGCATCACCCCGTCCTGGTTTGCAAATTACTCCTTGTTTGAAAAACGAAGAACCGTAAGACCGTGATCACTTAGAAATTGATCGCGATGAAAATCATATTCATTTCCTTCTGCCGTGTAATGTTACCCTCCATCTAACTCCACTACCAACTTTGCAGAATAGCATAAAAAATCCACAATATATGGACCGATTGGGACCTGCCGGCGAAATTTTCGTCCGAAACGATTGTTCCTGACTAATGTCCAGAGCTTGATTTCCGCCTGAGTGCTCCGACGGCGGAGCGCTCTGGCTTTTGCGATTGAAGATTGAGAATATGTGATGAACCGTTTCCCCATTTTTGTGTCCCCTGATCATTTTCCCCCCTCATCCTGTCCATCGGACATCTCCCTCCCTTCGGGAGAGGGACCTATCTCTCCAAAAACTGCAGTACCCCCTTCATATCATCCGGCAATTCAGAATCGAACCGCATAAGTTCCTTTGTGACCGGGTGTATAAATCCCAACTTCTTCGCATGGAGCGCTTGCCGCGGAATCCTTTCTAACAGGTTTGCGACTTCCGCCCTTTTCTTCCCTCCGAGCCCTCCCACCATGATTTTTCCACCGCCGTACGTCTCATCCCCAAAAACGGGATGATGGATGTGCGCAAGATGCACGCGGATCTGATGTGTCCGTCCCGTCCGCAGATGAAGGCGTAACAAGCAGAGATATTCAAATTGTTCTATCACTGTGTAATCCGTCACTGCGTTTTTCCCATCGGCAACGACAGCGACTTTCTTCCTATCACTCTTGCTTCGGCCGAGCGACGCCTCGATAACGCCGCTTTGCTCTTTGAACTTTCCCCAAACAATAGCCCAGTATTCCCTCTCCGTTGTCTTGTTGGCAAATTGTCGCGATAGCTTTTGATGAGTCGTACCGTCTTTCGCGACAACGAGAAGTCCGGAGGTGTCTTTATCCAATCGATGAACGATCCCCGGGCGAAGAGGATGGGGCTGTGAGAGGGAATCAGAATGGAACAAGAGAGCATTGACAAGAGTGCCGGAATAATTCTTGTACGCCGGGTGCGTTACCATGCCGGCCGGCTTGTTTACGACAATGAGGTAATCGTCTTCAAAGACAATATCGAGAGGAATGTTTTCCGGACGGACTTCGGGAGGGTCGGGTCGCGAGAGGGTGACGTGAATCGCATCTCCCGGGGCAATCGAGTGGCTGGCTTTGACTGTGCGTCCGTTGACAACGACTTCTCCGGCACGAATCGCTTCTTGCACTTTGGTGCGCGTCGCATTTTCTACATGAGAAGTGAGGTAGGTGTCGAGCCGTTCTTTCTTTTGACCCGCCGGAATCACGATTTCGAATTCTCGCTTCATGGAAGTCTCGGCGATCGTTTCGAGAAAGAGGTGGAGAAGACTATGAACCGACTTTCGGGGGTGTGTCGGGTGAGGACGCCGCGGACTCCAATGACGGCTCGGGAAGATGTTCTTCCCCGGTGATAAAGCTGCGATGGAAGATCAGGAGGATAAGCACTCCGATAGTAACGGAAGAGTCGGCAACATTGAAAATAGGAAATCGGGAAAGATGATACCCGAAGATGTTGATGTTAAAAAAATCTACGTCAATGAAATCCACCACTTTCCCGTAGAAGAGCATTCCGTCGCTAAACAGCACGCCGTAGAACACCCTGTCGATCAGGTTTCCAACAGCACCGCCGAGAATCAGCGCGAGCGAGAACCGGAAAAGCAAACGCTCGTTCCGCATCTTGTATAAGTAGAGAAGGATGCCAACGCTAGCGATGACGGAAAAGAGGGAGAAGAAAAGTTTTCCGCCGACGTCAATACCAAAAGCCATTCCCGGATTTTCGATATACGTAAGACGGGCAAAGTCTCCTATGACCGAAATTGACGAACCAAGAGGGATTCCCTGTACATGGAGGCCGAGCGCTGGAATTGAAAACCCTTTGATCATTAGTTTCGTAGCCTGGTCCCCCAGAACTACGAAGAGCGTTGCGAAGAGTACTCTCACTACGGTTTATCCTGCAAATGTGGCTTCGAAAGACTTTACCTACCCTTTTTTACTTTGCAGCGGATACAAAGTTGCGCGTGAGGTACCGCTTCAAGACGCTCTTTTTCGATGAGCTTGCCGCAATCGGTGCAGAAACCGAAGGTTCCCTTTTCAATGCGTTTGAGGGCGTCCTCAAGGTAGTTGAGGAACTTTCCCTCCCGCGAGGCAAACATGAATGTCTTCTCACGCTCCATCGCGTCTGTTCCTTGCTCCATGTGCATGGAGTAGGTCGAATTCTCGTTCGCATATTCACCGGTTGTCACGTCCATCATGCTCTCTTTCAGAATCTGGAGCTCTTCGAGGATTTCCTTCCTCTTCTCCATGATGATCGTTTTGAAATGAGCCAGATCTTTTGATCCGTATCCCTTCACCTTCACAGGCCTTTTTTCCGCTGCCGCTTTCATCATTATTTTGTCGGCGGCTTTGGGGGCGACCTTTTTTCGCTTTGATTTCGGCGTCATAGTCCCAGTTCCTCTCTTATCTCCAGAATTCTTTTTTTTCACCGCAACTGCTTTGGCCATGAATGTTCCCTTGGTGTTATGAAAAAATGAATTGCGCTCTTCATCTGATTATTATCGTGCCCGCTCGATGCTGATTTCACATTCCTCGCCGTTGACGACCTCTTTTGACGAGATCTCGCCGGCATGGAGCGTTGAGTGAATCCCGACCGCAAGCGTTTCCTTGGCAATATACTCCTTCATGCTCTCCAAAGCCGCCACGAGCGCATCTGTCCCTGTGAAATAAATCGAAATTCTGTCTGTTACGTCGAAGCCGGCGTTCTTGCGCATATTCTGGATGCGATTGACGAACTCCCTCGCAAAACCTTCCCTCCGCAGATCCTCGGTTATCTCTGTGTCTAGGGCAACGGTCATACCCCCCTCAGATTCCACGAGCCATCCGTGAAGGTCTTCGTGCTGCACTTCCACGTCTTCCTTGGTAATTGCAAACGAATCGCCGTTAATGGGCATAGTAAAGGAGCCGGTCTTTTGGAGCAACGTAATTTCCGGGGATGTCATTTCACGAACTTTGGCGGCGACTGCTTGAACTTGTTTACCGTACTTTTGACCCAGCGACCGGAAGTTTGGTTTGGCTTTTTTCTTGACGATGTCCGATTCGTCGTGCACGAACTCAATCGCCTTTACGTTGATCTCGTCAAGGATAACGTCTTCCATCCTGGCGATCGATTGCTTCTGCGCCTCGTCAGAGATCGGCACGATGATCTTCTTCAGCGGCTGTCGGACTTTGAGGTTGGATTTCATTCTCATAGCGCGTACAAGTCCGACGATGCGAATTGCACGGTCCATTCTCTCTTCCAGTTCGCGGTCGATCGCTTCTGGTTCAACGGCCGGCAGCATAGAAAGATGCACTGATAGGTGCGATTCTTTTTTCGTCACCGAATTCAGTCCCCTGTAGAGTTCATCTGCCAGGAACGGGGCGAACGGGGCCATCATTTTGGTCAACGCGATCAAACACTCATAGAGGGTCTGGTAGGCGGCCGTTTTGTCCTTCCCTTTTTCGCTCTTCCAGAACCGCCGGCGGTTGCGTCTAACATACCAATTCGACAACTGGTCTATTGTGAAGTCGCTCACGGCGCGCGCAGCCTTTGTGATATCGTACGCATCCAGGTATTGCGTATATGATGCCAGCAGTGTATTGAGCGACGAGAGAATCCAACGGTCGATTTCGGATCTCTCAGAAATCGGAATGCGTCCCTCAGAGAAGGCGAACGTGTCAATGTTGGAATAAAGCGCGAAAAAGGAATAGGTATTGACGAGCGTGCTGAAAAACTTACGTTGAACTTCCGCGATCCCTTCTTCGTCAAAGAGAGTCGGCCGCCACACAGGACTGTTGCTCACAAGATACCATCGGGTGGCGTCAGCGCCGTATTTATCAATAAGGAGGAACGGGTCAACGGTATTTTTCTTCGACTTGGACATTTTCTGTCCCTGCTTGTCGAGGATCAATTCGTTGACGAGACAATTTTTGTACGCCGGCTTGTCGAACAGATACGTCCCGATCGAATGAAGAGTGTAAAACCAGCCGCGCGTCTGGTCGATCCCCTCGGAGATGAAATCGGCCGGGTAGGCTCCTTCGAATGTGGATTGATTTTCGAAAGGATAATGCCATTGTGCAAAGGGCATCGACCCTGAATCGAACCAGACGTCGATCAACTCAGGTGTCCGCTTCATCGTGCCGCCGCATTTTTCGCATGTGAATGTCACCGGATCGACCGCCGGCTTGTGGAGATCGATTGGGTCGGGGAAATTTTCCCCCTTCCGCAATTCCGCTATACTCCCAACACATTTCTGTGCTCCGCATTTCTCGCAAACCCAGATCGGAAGCGGCGTGCCCCAGTACCGGTCGCGAGAGAGGGCCCAGTCTTTGTTTTCTTCAAGCCAATTGCCGAAACGGCCGGAGCCGGTTTCTGAGGGGATCCAGTTGATCTGTTTATTGAGTTCGATCATCCTCGCGGCATATTTTGTGGTACTGATGTACCACGAGTCCCGGGCATAATAGAGGAGCGGCGATGAACAGCGCCAGCAATGTGGATAGCTGTGAAGGTACGCTTCCTTCTTGTATAGAATATTACGGGATTTTAAATCCTGTATGATCTCCGCATCGGCATCTTTGACGAATTTGCCTTTGTAATCGGTCACCGTCTCGTCGAACTCTCCCGACTTGTTCACGGGGTGGATTGTCGGCAGGCCGTATTTCTTCCCCGTTTGATAATCGTCCTCGCCGTATGCCGGGGCCATATGCACGATGCCGGACCCATCTTCCGTTGTCACAAAGTCCGCCTCGACGACGTACCACCCTTTCTCTTTCGTTTGATGATAATTGAAAAGCCGTTCATATTCCTTCCCTGCCAGTTGCTTGCCGGTCATCTCCTCAACGATTCTATATTTCTCCTTCAAGACGACGAGCCGCGCTTTCGCGAGAATCAGAAATTCTTCAGTTGATACTTCATGCCCCTCTTCCCCGCTCAACAATTCAACTTTCACATACTCTATATCCGGATGTACTGCGAGGGCAACGTTCGAGATGAGCGTCCACGGAGTTGTAGTCCAGACCAGAAAATGCGTGTTCGTTTCCCCCTTCACTTTCATCTTTACGAAAACACTCGGATCTTTCACATCCTTATAGCCAAGCGCAACCTCGTGTGACGACAGCGGTGTCTCGCAGCGAGGGCAGTACGGCTGGATCTTGTATCCTTTGTAGATCATCCCGCCGTCGAAATACTTCTTTAACGCCCACCAGACCGACTCCATATATTCATTGGTGAAGGTGATGTAGGGATGAGCAAGATCGACCCAGTATCCCATCTTCCGGGTCATCGTCTCCCAATCGGTTTTGTATTTCCAGACCTACTTCTTGCACTCTTCGTTGAACTTCTCCACGCCGTACGCAAGAATGTCATCCTTATGCTTCATGCCGAGCATTTTTTCAACTTCGATCTCGACAGGCAGCCCGTGCGTATCCCACCCGGCTTTCCGATGAACCTGGTATCCGGACATTGTCTTATACCGGCAGATGATGTCCTTCAGCGACCTCGCCATCACATGGTGGATTCCCGGGAGACCGTTTGCGGTGGGGGGACCTTCATAAAATGTGAAACGCGGTTTCCCTTCACGGGAAGAGATGCTTTGTTCGAAAATTTTATTCGATTCCCAAAACGAGAGAATTTCTTTCTCGAGGTCAGAATAACTTATTTTATCGGTTAGTTCTTTGAACATAATCTTTAAGTATGAGGTAAAAATTACGAAGCAGCGTCCTTAGTTCTTAGTCCTAAGTCCTGAGTCCTGAGTCCTGAATCCTTACTTCATAATTCATACTTCCTAATTCATCCTTCATAATTGCTTTACGACCTCTTTCATAATCGCGGTGAGCTTCGGTTCCGCGGCCATGGCCGTCGCAACAATCTCGTCCAACTTCGCCGGTTTCAGCGCATCGGGAAAACATTCGTCTGTGATGATTGAGAACCCTAAGACGCGCATTGACATATGCACGGCCACAATGCATTCCGGAACCGTTGACATGCCGACAACATCGGCCCCGATGTTTCGGAGGAATCTGTATTCAGCTCGCGTCTCGAGATTTGGCCCAGGAACCGCGACGAAAACCCCCTTCTGAACTTTGATCTTTGACTCAAGCGCAATTGTTTCCGCGAGCGCGATCAGCTGCTTGCTGTACGGCTCCGACATGTCGGGAAACCGCGGTCCGAGATCGTTGTCGTTGGGACCGATCAACGGGTTGTCGCCGAGCAGGTTGATCTGGTCTGTGATCAGCATGATGTCGCCCCGCGAAAAAAGGGGATTCATTCCTCCGGCCGCGTTGGAGACGAGCAGCGTCTCTACGCCAAGAAACTTCATCACGCGAACGGGGAAGGTGATCTGCTGCATCGTGTAGCCTTCGTAAAAATGAAAGCGTCCCTGCATTGCCACGACATTCTTCCCGCCGAGCGTTCCGAAGATCAATTTCCCATGATGCGATTCTACGGTGGAAAGTGGAAAATGCGGTATGTCCCCGTAGTCGATTACGACCTCCGCCGTGATCTCCTTCGCGAGCTCGCCCAAACCGGTCCCCAAAATTATTCCAACGGTCGGAGATGACGAAGTCTTCGTACGCAAGAACTCTATTGCTTCATTTATTTGCTGGCGAAGGGGGGACATGTTCTAATGGTAAATGCTGTTGTAAAGAAATCTCGGAGTAAATGTTTGAATACTGGAGACAGAATACAGGAGACAGAATTCAGGATTCTTTATTCTGTCTCCTGTATTCTGTATTCTATAACTACAGTTTCTTCATGATCTCGTCTATCTCGATTCCGTCTTTGCCGCTTCCTTTCGAAAGGTCCCTGGACAATTCATCGTCGTCGACTTCGAGAGCTTTGATAAGTTCCAATTCGGAATTGAGGAGCACCTTTAGGCGGCTGACGATCGATTCCTTCTTTGACCGCAAATTTGAGATCTCCTCTTTCGTCCTTAAGAGATCCATTCGCGCGCGGTCGAGAAGCTGGTTGGCTTTCAGCTCTGCCTCCTGGATAATCAGCTGCGCTTCTTTTCGGGAGTTCTCGATCGATCTGCCGCTTGCCTCCTGCGCCTGCATCAGAGTTTGCTGAAGCGTCTTCTCCATCTGGCGATAATCGCGAAGCTGGGTGTCGAATTCAACGAGCTGCTGGTTCATATCCTTGCATTGTTTCAGCAGGTCCGCAAACTCGTTCGACATCATGTCGAGAAATGAATCCACCTCAACAGGGTCGTACCCCCGGAGCACTTTCTTGAATTCCTGTTTTTTGATGTCGAGAGGTGTCAGTTTCATCGATGCCTCCTTCAGTTAGGGTTTTGTCCTGGTTCCGAAAATCGCAGTCCCAATTCGAACTATCGTTGCCCCTTCGGCAATTGCCGCGGGGAAATCGTGAGACATGCCCATCGAAAGATGCTGCAACGGCTGCAGAAGAATCTCTGCAGAATTGATGTCATCAAAAATCTTCTTCAAAAGCCGGAACGATTTGCGCGACTCCTCGGGATCTGAGGAGAACGGGCCGATCGTCATCAATCCCTGAACATTCAGGTGAGGAAGGGAGCCAACCCGCCCAACCAATGCAGCCGCTTCGGAGGGACTGACGCCGAACTTCGTGGCCTCACCGGATGTGTTTACCTCCACCAAGACGTTGATGCTCCGTCCCAGTTTCGCGGCCCGTCTTTCGACCTCTTCAGCGACGCTGTCGTTATCTATAGAATGAATTAGATGAATCCAATCGGCGATGAACTTTACCTTATTGGATTGCAGATGACCGATGAAGTGCCAGCGAATTCTCGCATCGGAGATTTGCTCCCTCTTTGCGGTCAACTCCTGGACATAGTTTTCACCGACATCGAGAAGACCGGCTTGAATTAACTCCTGAACCTTCTGGACACCGAAAGTCTTGGAGACCGCGAGCAACGTGACGGAGTCCGGGCTTCTTCCAGCCGCGATACAGGCGCTCTTGATACTTTCCTGTAAATTTTTAACGTTTTCGGCAATCATTTGCGGCCTGAACATAGAATATAGCGTATTGCGTCCTCAAAAACAATAAGCAAAATGGCCAAACGCCCCTCACCTCGGTATCCAGTTTAACAATTCTGCGAAGAACCCATGCAAACCACCACGTTGGGCTGGACCTGCTATTGACTTAACCTCCCTTTTTTGTTTAATTGCACTCAGCAATTCTCCAGCCATCGACTAATAACACCATGTCCCACTTGGATTCCGACAATTTCGACGATGAGTTAGGCGGCCAGCCCCCTCGGCGCAATGACCGGAACGAGGAGATTGAGCGCTTCAAGGATATATTGAAAAAAGGGGGTAACGGAATCAGAACGATCGAAGCGCTCGAGGAAATCGTCGACTTCTATTTCGAGCAGGAAAAGTTCGAAGAAGCGCTCCACTTTGCCGACCAACTGATCGAATTTGTTCCCTACAGCTCCGATGCTTGGGTTCGGAGAGGGATGATCCTCAACAACATGTACCGTTACGATGGCGCGATCGAATGCTACGAGCATGCCATCAGCCTTAACCCGAACGAGGGGGAGATTTACATCAACCTCGGTATCACCTACGATAATGCAAATCGTGTAGACGAGGCACTGGAGAGTTTCGAAAAGGCGCTGTCGATTGAACCCGGAAGCGAGGAAGCGCTCTTCAATAAGGCTGTTACGCTTGAAAAGATTGAGCAATTCAAGGAGGCGTCGGAGATTTTTGAGTTTTTGATTAAGGAGAACCGGGAAAACAAAGACGCGATGTTCGAACTGGGCTTCTGTTACGATTTTATGGACCGCCTCGAGGAATCGCTCAAGTGCTACGATGAACACCTTGACCTCGACCCCTACAATTACAATGCTTGGTACAACCGGGGAATCGTGCTCAACCGGATGGGAGAATTCCTTCGGTCCATCGAGAGTTACGACATGTGCATCGCCATCAAGGAGGATTTTGGCGCTGCGTGGTACAACAAAGGCAACGCATACGCCAACATGGCAAATTTCAAGGAGGCGATCGAATGCTATTCCCAGACCCTCCGCTATGAATCCAAGGACGTTCCGGCATGGCACAATATGGGGAATGCCCACGAGGAACTTGGCAATTACCCGGATGCGATCAAATGCTTTTCTCAGGCCATCAAGTACGACCACGAGCACTATGAATCCTTCTTCGGCCGCGGGAGCTGCTATGATACGCTCGAGCAATACAAGAAAGCGCTCCAGGACTATACCCGGGCTCTCGAGATCTGCCGTGACTACCCTGAGCTGTGGTACGCGAAGGCTGACGTCGAGTATAACCTCGGAAAATATCGTGAATGCCTGATCAGCTACAAGATGGTGGTGCAATTTGACAAGAAGAACTTCGAGGCCTGGTTCGATTATGGTGACACCCTCTTCGAGCTGGGATATCTGAAGGAGGCGTTGAAAGCCCTGAATCGCTGCATCGAGTACAATCAGCAATTTGCCGAAGCGTACTACACGCGCGCCAAAGTCCTTTTTGTGATGAAGAAAATGCTCGACGCCGTCGACTCGCTGAAATCGGCATTCTCGCTTCAAGCCGATCTTCGGAAACGATTTGAAACGGAATTCCTCGGGGTGAAATCGATCAAAGAGTTCTCGTCGCTGCTGCAGCGATAAGTATCTTCAACGGAGCGGTTTAATAATCCAAACCTAATCCCTGAACGGCGAGATTAGGTTTTTTAGTTTCAAACCTTTGTCACCATGGAAACTCGTACCCCTCAACTTGTAGGTATCATCGGTCATCCCCTGGGCCACTCGCTCTCGCCGGCGATGCATTCGGCGGCTTTCGAACGCCTCGGGTTGGCGTACAAATTCGGAGTCTTCGACGTCTCCGAAGAGTTTCTTCCCGCCCTCATCATGTCCTTACGAAAATCGGGAGTTGCAGGAGCGAATGTTACCATCCCATACAAGGAACGAGTGATACCGTTTCTCGATTCGGTGAGTGAAGATGCCGCAGCCCTCGTAGCTGTCAACACGATTGTCTTTCGGAACGGCACGTTGATGGGATTTAACACCGACATTGCGGGCCTTCAAAAGACTTTTGAGCCGATCGCGGAAAAAATTCGCAACAAGGCTGTTCTCCTTTTGGGCGCGGGGGGGGTTGCACGCGCTGCGCTCCTCGCGATCGCGAAGGAGTTAGCGCCCGGACTTGTAAGGATTTATAATCGCACTGCTGAGCGGGGAATTGCGTTGGCTTCCGAGTTCACGAAGCTCTTCCCCGTCATCCGCCACGAATGCGTTGCCGATATCCGGCAACTGCACTCAATTGTCTCCGAATCGAGTCTTATTGTCAATGCGACACCGGTCGGCATGTCGCCGGATACGGCGGCCGCGCCTCTCTCTGCAGATATCCGATTTTCAAATCACCAAATAATTGTGGATATTATATACAATCCGGTTGAAACGACTTTGCTTCGTCGCGCCAGGCTCGACGGCGCACAAACGATCAATGGGGTGGAGATGTTTGTTCAACAAGGGGCTAAGTCGTTCGAATTATGGACGGGAAAGCATTTTCCAATCGATCTGGCTCGAAAAACTGTACTTCAGGCGTTGAAATAATCAGACCATGATGCTCGCTCAAGCGACTCAAATAAAATACGACCGACTCCGAACCATCGTTGCAGAGATGGGCTCAGTCGTCATCGGATATTCGGGAGGCGTTGACAGCACCTTGCTGCTCAAGGTTGCGACGGATGTCCTTGGAATAAAGGCCCTCGCCGTTATCGGAAAATCGGAAACGTACCCGACATCGGAGTACGAAGAAGCGGTGACCCTTGCGAAAAGCTTCGGAGCCCGGTATATCGAAGTCGCAACTGAAGAGACGGAT
>CAYYHS010000019.1:0-15422 GCA_964471785.1 uncultured Chitinophagaceae bacterium | reverse complement strand
CCATGATGAGCCCTGAACGTCATTCTGGCGTAATTCCGAAAGGGATCCCTTCGGTACTTCAGATTGAAAACAGCAGACGAGATCATCGTTGCCAAATTAAAACCCCATCCAAATTCCGCTGGCATAAGCGGTAAATTCTCAATATATTGGTAGGAAATGCCTTTGGCAGAGGGCTAGCCCTTTCGATCGATGAGTAAAGGACGATTGAAAGGTCTTTTTTTTAAGGAATTGTTGATGCGCCGATGGGAACAAGAGAGCGTCCAGGTGCTTTGTATGAAGCGTTTAAGGGCTTTGTCAGAGCAAACGGCATTATACAAAGAGGGAGCAAAATTCTGGCAGCAGTCAGCGGGGGCATCGATTCAGCGGTGATGCTGGATCTGCTTGCCAAGCTCTCTTCCGAGTGGAATCTGGAACTGACTATTCTTCATGTGAACCACCAATTAAGAGGACGTGAGTCGGCCGGCGATGAAAAGTTTGTCTGGGGACTCGCCAAGCAATACGACGTGAGGATGTTCGTAGCTCGCGTTCAGACAAAGGCCGAAGCTGCGAGAAAAAAGATTTCGATCCAAGAGGCGGCAAGGCACCTTCGTTATGCCTTCTTTGCTGCAAAGAAACTGGAGCTAAAGGCAGACACGGTAGCGACGGCCCACAATGCAAACGACAATAGCGAGACGATGCTGCTGAATTTTTTCCGGGGGACCGGGATCGACGGAATCGCCGGAATACCGGTTCAACGCCGGGATGCGGCCATTGTTCGTCCGCTCCTTTTTGCGACCCGGAACGAGATTGCCGCGTATGCGGAAGGGCAGAAGTTGAAATTTCGTGAGGATTCCTCCAACGGAAGCGATAAGTACAGCCGGAATTTTGTCCGGAGAAATATCTTTCCGTTGGTCGAGAAAAGACTCAATCCATCTGTTGTGAAGACACTTTCACAATCCTCAAGGGTACTACGACACTGCTCCGATTTTCTCGAGGAGTACATCGGGAGAATCTATCCCAATGTGGCTTCCAGGAAGAAGGATGATCTCTATTTTTTGAGGGAGCAGCTCTTGGAACAACATCCGTACGTGCAGCAAATGCTCGTCCATCGCGCGTTTGTTGAAAAAGAGATCGAGCCGTCCGCAGATCGTATTTGGGCATTTATCTCTCTTCTTACGGGTGAAAAAGGAACGCGCATCGAATGTGGAAATGGTTGGACGGCAGAAAATGGGGACGACTACATTGTCCTCTCAAGAAGCCTGCCGACTTCCGCGTTCTCCTACTCGTTGGAGAAGGAGGGAACCGTCAACAGCGGTTTTTTCTCGCTGTCGGTCAAGAGATGCAAGAATGTTCCCAATAAATTGGGGGTTAGTTCGTCTATAGAGTATGTCGACGCCGCTAAAGTGCGGTTTCCGCTGTTCGTCCGGTCGTGGAAGGAAGGAGATATGTTTGTTCCGCTCGGCATGAAGCAACGGAAAAAGGTGAGTGATTTGTTTGTAGATCTGAAGATAGCGCGGATGGCGAAAGGGAGGATCCCGATTGTCGAGAGCCATGGCGAGATTGTCTGGGTTGCCGGATGCCGGATCGATGATCGCTTTAAGATTACCCCTTCTTCACCGGGAGCATATAAACTTTCGATCACCAAAGCATGAAAAAGACAATCACGGTCAACAAGGAAAAATTCACGCTGTATCTGACCGAGAAGCAGATCAAAGACCGTGTGCGTCAGCTCGGGAAGAAGCTCAACCGGGATTATAAAGGGAAGGTTCCGATTTTCATCGGAGTATTGAATGGGTCGTTTATCTTTTTTGCCGACCTGATTCGCGAGATTACGATCGACTGCGAAGTCGATTTTTTTAAACTCTCAAGTTACGGCGACGCCAAGATTTCGTCCGGGGATGTGAGGCTGCTCAAGGATTTAAACTGCGAAGTCACGGGACGGGATATCGTGATCGTCGAAGACATCGTCGACTCGGGACTTTCGATCGATTTTATCAGAAAGCTTATACTTCATCAGAACCCGAAGTCGTTTGCTGTTGTTACACTCTTGTACAAAAAGGATGCCGTTAAATTTCCCTGTGAGATCGAGTACGTCGGGTTCAAGATCCCCAGCGATTTTGTGATCGGTTACGGACTGGACTATGCTCAAAAGGTCCGCAATCTGCCAGCGGTGTATAGACTAGAAAAATAAATTTGTCAATCTCAGAGAGGAGAACGTTAGCAATGGCTGACGAGAAACATCAACCGGAAGAAAAGAACGAAGGCGACAATCAAAAGCCGAACGGCCCACCGAAGCGCCGTCAGTTCCTGTCGCCGAAGGGACTGAAAGGCAGAGGGCAAAAACCGTTGCTGCGCGGAGAAGACGATTTCAATTGGGGAAAAGTCCTTCGGGTCGTCTTGAGCTGGTCTGCGATCATCATGGCGGTATTTCTGGTGATGACGATCTTCAAGGGTCAGGAAGCGACGGAATACGAAGTGACCTACACACAGTACCAGGACTTCCTCAACAGCAACAAAATCGGGAGGGCGATTGTCAAGAAATCCAACTTCAACGATTTCGACTTTCACGGCACGCTGACCGAGGCTCAGGACATTACGCTGACGACGGGGAAGAAAGTCCGCGTTGAAAAGTTTACGTTGACGCTGCCGTATACGAACATCGACGATTCCGTCATTGCGAACTGGACATCACACCACGTTAACTTCAACATTACGAAGGAAGACAACGTCTGGATTAACGCGCTCATCGGGGCACTGCCGTGGATTCTGTTGCTTGGGATCTGGCTGATCATCTTCCGGCGAATGCAGGGGGGCGGGACGAAGGGAATCTTCTCGTTCGGGAAAAGCCGCGCGAAAATGCTCAGCGAAGGCTCCATACGCGTGACGTTTGCCGATGTCGCCGGTGCGGATGAGGCGAAGATGGAACTTCAGGAAATCATCGAATTCCTTAAAGAACCGGCCAAGTTTCAAAAACTAGGAGGCAAGATTCCACGTGGCGTCCTTTTGCTCGGCCCTCCGGGGACCGGCAAGACGTTGTTGGCCCGGGCGGTGGCGGGTGAAGCAGGAGTCCCATTTTTCTCGATCAGTGGAGCGGACTTTGTTGAAATGTTTGTCGGCGTCGGCGCAAGCCGCGTGCGCGACCTCTTCGAACAGGGGAAGAAAAGCGCTCCGTGTATCATCTTCATCGACGAAATCGATGCCGTCGGCCGTCATCGCGGTGCCGGGCTGGGTGGAGGGCACGACGAACGTGAGCAGACGCTCAACCAGTTGCTCGTCGAGATGGATGGATTTGAACAGAATATCGGCGTGATCCTTATCGCAGCGACAAACAGGCCGGATGTTCTCGATCCTGCGCTGCTGCGTCCCGGCCGGTTCGACCGTCAGGTCGTCGTGGATCGTCCGGACGTGAGAGGAAGGGAAGGAATTCTAAAAGTCCATACGCGGAATATTCCTCTCGCTGAAGATGTGAAGCTTGAAACCCTCGCGAAAGGAACGCCGGGTTTGTCGGGTGCCGACCTTGCGAATCTTGTGAATGAAGCCGCGCTTCTGGCGGCCCGTCAAAATCAAAAAGAAGTGTCGATGCACCATTTCGAAGAGTCGAAGGACAAGGTGATGATGGGAATGGAACGAAAGAGCCTTATTATTACCGACCGAGAGAAGCGGGTTACCTCGTACCATGAATCGGGACACGTCCTCGTTGCAAAGATGCTTCCGGAAGCGGACCCGGTCCACAAAGTGACCATCATCCCGCGCGGCCGTGCACTCGGGGTCACAACATACTTGCCGATGGACGAGAAGCATACATACTCCAAGGATTACCTCGAAGCAATGATCACGTACGCGTTCGGCGGCCGTGCAGCAGAAAAATTGATTTTCAACGAGTTGACAACTGGAGCCGGTAACGATATCGAGCGGGCATCGCAGCTTGCGCGCAAGATGGTGTGCGAGTGGGGGATGAGCGAGAAACTTGGTCCGTTAACCTACGGCGCGAAAGAAGAAGAAATTTTCCTCGGCCGGGAAGTGACGAAGCACCGCGACTTCAGCGAAGACACTGCCAACGTCATCGACGAAGAAGTGAAAAAAATTGTCTCGGCGTGCATGAAGCGCGCTGAGAAGATCCTGTCGGATAACATCGACAAGCTCCACAACCTGGCCAACGTTTTGCTCGAACGCGAGATCCTCGACGGCGAAGAGATTGATAAAATTCTTCGCGGCGAAACGCTGCCGCCGCTCGAACGCAAGAACGGGAACGGCGCGTCGATGCCGAGTCCTGTAGCGGCAGTGAGCGTCATCGGCGGAACTGCGGCCGGACGCCCCTCAAACGGCGGACACCCGGAAGACAGAACTTCAAAAGCAAAATCGCGGTCGAAGAAACTGGGATGATCGCACGGGCCCAACTTACCGAGTCGAACATCGGTTACAGAGCTGAGGTTATCAGAAAGAGCATCCATCTCTGCTCGTTGAGCATCCCGATCATCTACTATTTTATTTCGCGCACTCAAGCATTGCTGCTGCTTGTCCCCGTAACGCTGCTATTTCTAGGCGTCGACCTCCTTCGTCATCATCATGCCCCAACGGCGAAGATTTTTTACAGGACGTTCGGAAGCTTGCTGCGGAAGCATGAACATGATGAGAAGACGAAACGCCTTAGCGGAGCCACGCACGTCCTTATATCGGCCTCGATCTGTGTGTTGATTTTCCCGAAGCTCATTACGATCACTGCGTTTTCCATTCTTATCATCTCGGATTCTGCGGCTGCGTTGGTGGGGCGGCGATTCGGGAAAAGGAATTTTCTCAGCAAAAGCGTTGAGGGGAGCGCAGCCTTTTTTCTTAGTGCCCTCGTCGTTATTGCGGCCACTCCCAAGATCTCAACCGGCGTCGGCGAGTATCTGATTGCGGCGGTAGCTGCAGCGGTGGGAACGGTGATCGAAGCATTGCCGGTCAAAATCGACGACAACCTCTCAATTCCAATCTCCATCGGTCTGTTTATGTGGATTTTGTATGATATTTTCTATCCTTCGCTCAATCTGCAGCTTCAATCATTTGTAGGCCTGTAACTTATTATGAAACTGAAACTCGGCGTTCCTAAGGGAAGTCTGCAGGAGTCGACGTTCAACCTCCTCTCCAAAGCTGGCTTTCATTTTTCTATCAGCAATCGCTCCTATTTTCCGTCGATCGATGATGAAGAGCTCGAAGCGATGCTCATCCGGGCGCAGGAGCTCCCCCGCTACGTGGAAGACGGAGTTTTCGACGCGGCCCTCACCGGATACGATTGGATTATCGAAAGCGGCGTTGATGTGCTGAGCGTCTCGGATTTGATCTATTCGAAACAGAGTATGCGGAAAGTGAAGTGGGTTCTGGCGGTGCACGAATCCTCGCCCGTAAAATCCGTTAAGGACTTGGAAGGAAAGCGCATCGCGACTGAAGTAGTCAACATCACAAAGAATTACCTCGCAAAAAACAACGTTAACGCCACAGTTGAATTTTCATGGGGTGCCACCGAGGTGAAAACGCCCGACCTCGTCGAGGCTATCGTGGAGGTGACCGAAACCGGAAGCTCTCTCCGGGCGAACAAACTCCGGATCGTCGACGTTGTTCTCGAATCCAACACAAAGCTGATCGCGAACAAAAAGAGTTGGACTGATCCCTGGAAACGGGAAAAAATAGAGAACCTCGCCATGCTTCTACAGGGGGCCATCAACGCCGGGAACAAGGTCGGCTTGAAAATGAACCTCCGTAAGACCGATGTCGAGTCTGTGTTGAAGTTGATCCCGGCCCTCCGCAAACCGACTATTTCTCAGCTTGCCGACGATCAGTGGATTGCACTCGAAACGATCATCGATGAGGACATCGTCCGAAAAATCATTCCGCAACTCAAACGCGCCGGGGCTGAGGGGATCATCGAATATCCGCTGAACAAGGTTATTTATTGAGCGTCACACCTTGAGGTTCACCGGTTGCATTTTCCCCCACCGCTACGTACATTTCTCCACGATTTTCAAAGGGACTCCTTGCCGCCTCTCACTGTCCGTATTTCCAGGGTTTCGTCGTCTGTTTCTGATATGCCGCTTCCGCACTACGCAACGGAGGGAGCTGCAGGAATGGACCTCTGCGCTGCAGTCGCGGAAGAGACTATCCTTCAACCCGGCGAGACGAAACTCATCTCCACCGGATTTTCAGTTGAAATTCCGCCCGGCTACGAGGCGCAGATCCGGCCCCGCAGCGGCCTTGCCGTGAAGCATCAAGTCGGCATTCTCAATTCACCGGGAACAATCGATTCTGATTATCGGGGCGAGGTGAAAGTGATCCTCACGAACTTTGGAACGAACCCCTTCGCAGTGAAACGGGGGGACCGGATTGCCCAAATGGTAATCAGCAGCTACACGAAAATTGCGTGGAGCGAGGTCGAATCGTTGAACGAAACAACCCGCGGCGAAGGGGGCTTTGGACACACCGGGACAAAATAATGGAGTCCCGTACAATTCTTAGAGAAAATGCCTAGACGAAAAAAATCTCGTGCACATCCGTCCGATGCGGCAGCGGACCTGACGTTTGAGTTCGGGAAGATTGAAACAATCATTCTCGTGGCCGGTATTCTGCTGGTACTCCTGCTGGTTTACACGATCCAAGTAATCCTTTCCCCCTTCATTGTCTTTGGGGCGATACTCTTCGTTCTTTATCCGCTCCGGTCTCACCGCTTGGCCCGGAACTTCATGTGGCTCTCGGTCATTCTCTTCATGCTCTGGTTTGTCTATTCAATCCTCGGGATACTTGCGCCGTTCGCGGCCGCACTCCTTGTTGCGTATCTCCTCCACCCGTTCATCACGTGGCTGGAGAAGTGGCGGATCCCTCGGTGGCTCTCCTCTATCGTTGTGATACTCTTCGGCATCGCGGTGTTGACCGTGGTTGCCTTGCTGGTGCTCCCGATCGCATTCGGCCAGTTTTCGGGGATTCTCGATGCCGCGTCTGTCATTGCAAACGACTTTACGAATTGGATGTTCTCTAACCGGGTGGAGGTCTCGCTCCGGAAATATGGAATCTCGACCCAGCAGCTCCGTGAGCTGCTGACGAATAGTTTTGCGCCGCGGCTTGAAGTGATCATGAAAGGCCTGCTGGTAGGTGCCCTGGGTCTCGTGAGCGGACTTTCAACGGTCATCAGCAGGATCGTGAATATGGTGATTATTCCTTTCCTGTCCTTCTACGTCCTCAAAGATTTCCCGATCATCCGTCATAGGGTGAAGCTGTTCTTCCCGAAATCAAAGCGGGACCGAGTGAGCGAGTACTACCACAGTGTCGACCTGCTCCTCGGCCGCTACATACGAGGGGCAATCACCGTTGCGGCGATCAATGCGATCCTCGTCACCTTCTTTTTTACAATATTCGGCATACAATATCCGTTGGTGCTTGGAATTGTCGCCGGTGTGCTCGATTTAATACCGTATTTCGGGCTCGTCATCATGCTGGTGTTGTCGGTCATTGTCGCATCGTTCAGCAGCTCGCTCGTTGCCGGGCACATGCTTCTCGCGGCATCGACGATCGGCGCCCTGCACATTTTCGAGGCGGCAGTGCTCTCGCCGAAGATTATCGGTTCAAAGGTAGGAATCCATCCAGTTCTCCTCATCATGTCACTCTTGGTCTTCTCATTCTTTCTGGGGTTCATCGGTTTGTTGATTGCGGTCCCGACGACGGCGATCGTGATCATGCTTGTGCGTGAATGGGAAGAGGAAAAGAAACAGTCTGCCCGCATTTCTCCCATTCTCCAGAATCAGTTGCCCGAGGAGGGGAATGAATGAAGGGGACGCTGTATCTCGTTGCTACGCCGATTGGAAATTTTGCGGACATGACGTTTCGGGCCATCGATGTGCTGAAGCAAGTGGACATCGTTGTGTACGAAGAACGCAAGGAGGGGGGGCGCTTACTCTGCCATTTCGGTATCGAAAAGCCGCTCGAGAGTCTCAACGAACACAATGAGGCTGCCGCAACGTTCATTATCCTCGACCATCTTTCTAAAGGCAAAAATGTTGCCGTCGTATCAGACAGCGGGACGCCGGTCTTCTCCGACCCCGGACAACTTCTCGTGCGAAAAGCGATCGAAGTCGGCATAAAGATCGTTCCCGTTCCGGGCGCCTCTTCGCTTCTTCCTGCACTTACCGTATCCGGGTTCTCAATCGATCAGTTTGTCTTCTACGGCTGGCTTTCTCCGAAACGCCCGCGGCGAATCGCCGAACTCCAGCAGCTCAAACGGGAGCGCCGGACGATCGTTTTGATGGATACTCCTTATCGATTGCTCGCTCTTCTCAAGGATGTCAGCGAAACATTCGGGTCATCGCGGCGCATCTGCGTTGCGTTTGACCTGACGCTCCCCGACGAAGAAATTTTCCACGGTACGGGCCCGCAATTGCTGGAACGCCTGACCAAGCTCGACAAGAAGGGGGAGTTTGTTGTGGTGGTAGAATCCAGTAATCAGTGATCAGTAAACAGAAGAGCGTACTAGGTATTCATATTCTGCCTACTGTTTACTGATGACTGTTCACTGTCTAACGTTGCGATTCCCTTCCCCATTAGTTATATTACTCCGACCGTATGAAACAGCTCCCTGTAAATAAAGTGAAGGCTCCCGAGATCTACGGAGACTTCTGGTTTAACAGCGATCCGCTGACGATCCGCGCGATGCAGGGTCAGGTTATTCTGCTTTGTTTTTGGGATTGCACTTCGGAGAGCTCTCTGCAATTGGCGGAGTTCGCACAGGAATGGGCTCGGCGGTACGATGAGATGGGTTTAGTCGTTATCGGCGTTCATTCGCCCGAATTCTCATTTGCACGCGACCCCAAACTAGTCGAGAAGGCTTTGCAACGGGCGGGGATTCGATTTCCGGTTGCCACAGATAATACACTCATGATGCGCGCGGCCTATCGTGTGCAAGAAATGCCGGCCCTATTTCTTCTTGACCGCGACGGCAGTGTTTATCTCGCCCATTCAGGGGAGGGAGGATACGAGCGAATTGATCGTGCGATTCAGGGACTGTTGCGGGAAGCTGGGTTCAGAGGCGAGCTTCCTATGTTGATGGAAGCGTTGTCGATAGGAGATTATGTGCCGCCCACGTTTGAGCGAATCACGCCGCCCATCAGAACCGGTTACCTTCACGGTTCCTTAGGCAATGTGGAAGGCTACAGTCCGGAGCTCCCCGCAGAATATGAAGACCCGCATCTGCATGTTGAAGGAAAGTTCTACGCTCAAGGGAGTTGGCTGGCAACAAGCGATGCGTTTGAATTCGAAGGGGATTCTCAAACAGGGTATGTTGTTCTCCGCTACTCCGGAAACAGCGTCAATGTTGTCATGTCGTCGAACAAGCCTGGATCAGTTGTCCGGGTTCTTCACAACGGCAAAGCTATAACGACCTCCGAAAGCGGTGAGGACATCACAACCGACGAAGAAGGGAATTCGGTAGTCGTTCTCAATGAACCGAGACTTTTCCATGTCGTTAAGAATAAGGAATTTGGCGACCACACCGTCACCCTTCTCCCAATGGAGAAGGGCATTACAATTTACTCAGCCTCGTTCGGCGTAACCCCGATTGCCCTGCTCAATTCGATAAGCCGGGACTCATACCGCAATAATTGAAACCCTCTCGCGTGATATGAAAACGCGAATCTCTACTCTTCTTGGTATAGAATTTCCGATTGTTCAGGCAGGAATGGTATGGGTCTCCGGGTGGAGACTCGCATCGGCAGTTTCGAATGCGGGAGCACTTGGATTGATCGGTGCCGGTTCGATGAAGGCAGAACTTCTCCGAGAGCATATCCGCAAGACAAGATCGGCAACGCACAATCCTTTCGGCGTCAACATTCCCCTTCTTCGAGGCGATCGGGACGAACTTATCAATGTCGTGATCGACGAGAAGGTCAGCATCGTTTTCACATCATCGGGAAATCCATCCGAAATCATTCCAAGACTCAAGGCAGCTGGAGCAATAGTCATCCATGTGATTGCTTCCGTCAGGCATGCTCAAAAGGCGCTCAAGGCCGGAGCAGATGCCGTTGTTGCGGAAGGGTTTGAGGCGGGAGGACATAATGGCGCGGATGAAACGACGACATTCGCACTGGTGCCTCACGTCGTGGATGCCGTCTCAATTCCGGTTATCGCGGCCGGAGGGATTGCCAATGGCGGCCAAATGCTGGCGGCGATTGTTCTCGGCGCAGAGGGCGTTCAAATGGGAACTCGGTTTGCAGCGACTGTTGAATCGTCGGCACATGAGAGATACAAGCGGGCGATTGTGGAGGCGAAAGAAGGCGACACCGCGCTTACCCTGAAAAGGATTTCACCGGTTCGGATGTTGAAAAATCCATTTGCGGTGCTTGCCCTCCAACAAGAATCCTCAGGCAAATCGAGGGAGGAATTAGAGGAGTTGCTCGGAAGCGGCCGCGAAAGGAAGGGAATCTTTGAAGGGAATTGGGAGGAGGGGGAATTCGAGATGGGCCAAAGCGCGGCCCTCGTTAATGAAATTTTTCCCGCAGCGGAAGTGGTCCGACGAACGATGGAAGGGTTTGAGGAGGCGAAAAGGCGTTTGGCAAGGCCTTGAAATGTCTACCCAGATTGAATGCCCGCCTCAAGTTGCGATTCTTTCCCTTCTTGCGTATATTACACCAGTGGCGATTTGAACTGACAGCTTGCAGCCACCTTCAGTGAATAGCTAAAGCGTCGCGATGGAAATCTTTCCCCGGCGCAGTTGGCTGGGGTTTTTTGTTTGACTGGGTCCATAGTTCTGGGTCCTGAGTCCTGAGTTCACGGTCCAGCATAGATGCGGATCGCACGACTCCGGACCCCGGACATTGAACTCAGGACTCTGAACGCTGTCCTTTAGGAAATTTTTCAAAAAAACATGAACACCTTCGCACAACACCTTCGCGATAAAATCATCGTCTTCGACGGCGCCATGGGAACGAACATCCAGGCGCAGGATTTGACGGCGGATGACTTTGGGGGAGAACAGTTCAACGGGTGCAACGAATACCTGATAGTTTCGAAACCATCGGCGATTGAGAAGGTGCATTCGGATTTTCTCTCTGTGGGAGTCGACGTCATCGAGACTGACTCATTCGGATCTTCGTCGATCGTTCTGGCGGAATATGGTCTGGCTGCAAAGGCATATGAATTAAATTATAAGGCGGCTCACCTTGCGAAAAATGTTGCGCAACAATTTTCCACGCCGGCCCATCCTCGCTTCGTCGCAGGTTCGCTCGGGCCGACGACAAAACTTCCTTCCCTCGGACATATTTCCTTTAAGGAGATGCGGGCTGCCTACTACGAGCAAGCGGCCGGACTGATTGAGGGAGGCGCCGACCTCCTGATTGTCGAAACGTGTCAGGACCTCCTTCAGGTAAAATCTGCGTTCGCGGGCATCTTCGACTTTTTCTCCGAGAAACATATTAAGATTCCCGTGGTTGCCTCGATTACTATCGAGACGATGGGAACGATGTTGATGGGAACTGAGATCAGCGCCGCGTTGACGGCTTTGGAGCCGTTCGACATCGATGTCATCGGCATGAATTGCGCGACAGGGCCCAAAGAAATGTCGGAAAATATCCGTTACCTCTGCGCCTCATCACCGCTCCCCGTGTCCTGCATTCCAAACGCCGGCATGCCGGAAAATGTTGGGGGACTTGCTCACTACCATCTGACGCCGGAGGAGTTTACAAAGTACCTCAGCCACTTTGTGAAAGATCTCGGCGTAAGTGTCGTCGGCGGCTGCTGCGGAACTCGTCCCGAACATCTAGAGCAACTTATCGCCGCGGTCGGCGGTCTTGCACCGAAGAAACGAAAAATTGAGTTCGTTCCATCGTCATCAAGCCTGTACATAAGCGCGCCGCTTCATATCGATCCCCCCCCAGTTATTGTCGGAGAACGAACCAATGCAAACGGCTCCAAAAAGTTCAAGGAACTTCTCCAGGCAGAAGACTTTGATTCCATGGTCAACATGGCAAAAGAGCAGACGAAAGAGGGAGCACATGTGCTCGACCTCTGCGTTGCTTATGTAGGACGCGATGAAGTCCGCGATATGAAAGAAGCGGCCTTCCGATTCAACACGCAGGTGACGCTGCCGATCATGATCGACTCGACGGAAGCACCGGTGATCGAAGAGGCGCTGCAGCTCTTTGCAGGGAAGTGCATCGTCAACTCCATCAACATGGAAGATGGAGAGCGTCGCATCGACACGGTGGTTCCGATGTGCAGAAAATACGGCGCTGCGGTGGTCGCTCTCACCATCGATGAGACCGGAATGGCGAAAACCGCCCCGGCGAAGTTGAACGTAGCCCGTAGAATGCACGAGCTGGCAGTGAAGAGACACAGTATGAAGCCGAGCGATCTCATCTTCGACACGCTCACCTTTACGCTTGGCAGCGGGGACGAAGAATTCCGGAAAGCCGGGATCGAAACCATAGAAGGTATCCGCCTTATCAAGAAAGAATTTCCCGAGGCGAAAACGCTGCTCGGGGTCAGCAATATTTCATTCGGACTTGCCCCGCATATTCGTCACGTATTGAACTCGGTCTTTCTCCACTATGCGATAGAAGCCGGCCTCGACATGGCCATTGTGAACGCGCAGAAGATCATGCCGCTCTTCAAAATCGATGAGCGGGGACGAGAGTTGTCTCGCCAGCTTGTCTTTGATGAGCGAAAATGGGACGGGGAGAGATGCGTTTACGATCCACTCACCGAGCTTATGGCCTATTATGCCGACAAGAAGGGGGAGGCAAAAAAGGAGAAACGGTCTCTCGGGTCGACCGTCGAGGAGATTCTCAAGAACAGGATCATTGAAGGCGACAAACAAAATCTTCAACTCGACCTGGATGAAGCGCTGAAACGCTATTCCGCCCTCGACATCATCAATAATATTCTCCTCGATGGAATGAAGGTTGTCGGCGATCTCTTCGGACGGGGAGAAATGCAGCTTCCGTTTGTCCTTCAATCTGCCGAAGTGATGAAAACTGCCGTCTCGTACCTCGAACAGTTCATGGAAAAATCGGAGTCGACCACGAAAGGCTCGATTGTCCTGGCGACCGTGAAAGGGGATGTTCACGATATTGGCAAGAACCTTGTCGATATCATCCTCACGAACAACGGTTACAAAGTCTACAACCTCGGCATCAAGCAGCCGATCGAGAACATCGTGCGCGCCTACGAGGACTATAAAGCCGACGCGATTGGAATGAGTGGCCTTCTCGTGAAGTCCACCTTAGTCATGAAAGAAAACCTCGAAGTGCTCAACGAACGAGGTCTCGAACCGCCGATTGTCCTCGGAGGAGCGGCACTGACCAGGCGTTATGTTGAACAAAATTTGCGCAGCTTGTACCGGGGAGTGGTTGTCTATGCCAACGATGCGTTCGACGGCCTTCGCTTTATGGAGCGATTGAAGGCGGAGGGCCTTAACGGATTTCAGACAGCCGCGGTCTCCGCGGTGACTGAGGACGAGGGATCAGAAGAAACGCTTACCGGTTCCGAGGCGAAGATTGCGCTTGCGTTGAGGGAGGGGAGTGGAACGGGAGGGAAGGTTGAGATTGAAGCTGAGATGAAGAAGGACGATGGAACGAAGAACACTTCTGGTCGCTCAAGCATTGCTCGGAATGCTCCGATACCCCAACCCCCGTTTTGGGGGACAAAGGTTGTGCAGAATATTTCGCTTGATGAAGTGTATCGGTACATCAATGAGGCGGCGCTGATCAAGGGACAATGGCAAGTGCGGAAAGGGAAGAAGAGTGAGGCTGAGTACGCAACATTCCTCGAAACAAATATTCATCCTGAACTCGAGCGACTTAAAAGCCAGTGCAAAGAAGAGAAGCTGCTGGATCCCAAAGTTGTGTACGGATATTTTCCTTGCCGATCGGACGGGAATGATCTGATTATTTACGAGGAGGATCAGAAGACCGAAAAACTCCGATTTACTTTCCCGAGGCAGAAAGAAGACAGGTTCTTGTGCCTCGCGGACTATTTTGCGCCGGTCGATTCAGGACGTACCGACGTGGTAGCCTTTCATCTTGTCACGATGGGGGCTTGCGCTTCGAACCACTCGGCACAGCTCTTTGCATCAAACAATTACAAAGAATATCTTTATTTTCACGGGTTGAGCGTAGAATCGGCAGAAGCGCTTGCTGAGCTGTGGCACAAGACAATCCGGGAGGAGTTGGGCATTGCCGGGAAGGATTCGCCGGATATCCGCCGTCTTTTCAGTCAAGGCTATCAAGGTTCGAGATACAGCTTCGGATATCCTGCATGTCCGAACCTCGAGGATTCCGTTAAGCTCTTCGAACTCCTACAGCCCGGGAGGATCGGCGTCAAGTTGTCGGAGGAGTTTATGATGGAGCCGGAGCAGTCGACCGACGCGATCATCGTTCATCACCCGGAAGCAAAGTATTTTAACATCAAATAACATCTTCCTCGAAGACCCTCGCGGTTTTCCCGCGATCTCTTTGCGGTTCAATCATTCGACCATCATCTAAGGAAAATCATTACAATGGCAAATCTCGTTCTCGTTCGCCACGGCGAATCACAATGGAATCTGGAAAACCGTTTCACTGGCTGGGTTGATGTTCCGCTTTCTGCGAAAGGGGAACAGGAGGCACGCGCGGCTGGAGAAAAATTAAAAGCGTACAAGTTTGACAAGGCATTCTGTTCTGTGCTTCAACGCGCCAAGAGAACTCTTTCGATTATTATGGATGTTACCGGTCATCGTCCGATCCCGACCGAGTTCGACAAGGCGCTCAATGAGCGGCACTACGGAGCGCTCCAGGGCCTCAACAAGGAAGAGACGGCAAAGAAGTACGGAAAAGAACAAGTACACATTTGGCGGAGGAGCTACGATGTTCCTCCACCGAAAGATAAGACCGAGCTTAATCCCGAAGGCGTCAGCGAAAGTCTCAAAGACACCGCTGCGAGAACGCTCCCATACTGGGAGTCGGCGATCTTTCCCGAAATTCTTAAGGGAAAAAATATCATCGTTGTAGCCCACGGCAACAGCCTCCGCTCGATCGTGATGCATCTCGATAACCTGACCAGGGAACAAGTTCTCGAGCTGAATATTCCAACGGGCGCTCCGCTTCTCTATGTCTTCGACCAGAGCGGGAAAATTCTAGAGCACCGGTATTTATGAACAGGGATTGCCCTGAGATGCCGACGGATCTCAGGGTAGAGAGAAGAAGCGCCTGATTTTTTCATCTAAAACATGGCCGAAAGGCACTTTTTCAGTTGAAAGTTCAGCCAAAATTTGCTATACTTTCTGAAGAAGAAAAGTTCGCAAAAGGTGTTGCGTTGTTCAACAGCCGGGATTTTTTTGATTGTCACGATGTGATCGAGGAAATCTGGCTGGAGCGGCGGCAAAAAGATCGAACGTTTTTTCAAGGTATTATTCATGTCGCGGTGGGGTTTTACCATCTCGACAATGGAAATTA
>CAYYHS010000018.1:0-15618 GCA_964471785.1 uncultured Chitinophagaceae bacterium | reverse complement strand
TATTACGTGGTCAGCGCCGCCGTTTGGAGAGCCACGACTCGGGATTCTGTTTTTCTCTCTCTTTCCAGACTTCGAAATGGAGGATGCTGCCCGTCACGGAGTCGCCGCTTTTGCCGATGATTGTCCCCTTCGAGAGTCTCTGCCCGTCAGTGACCGAAATATCGGAAAGGTGTGCATAGACCGTGTGGAATCCCCCCGCATGCCGGAGGATGACGAGGTTTCCGTACGAGGGAAGCCAGTGGATCATCGCGACTTCTCCGTCGGCTACACTTTTGACAACGCTCCCCGTTTTGATGGAGATGTCGATACCGGTGTTTTGAGTGACGGTCTTGAGAACCGGATGTACATGATTGCCAAAATGCGCGACAACGGCTCCGGCCGAAACTGGCCACGGGAGTTTTCCCCTGAGCGACTCAAACGGAACTCCGGTTTCAATCGGCGGTTCCTCGATCGCTTTCAGCTTCAAGCGCTCTCGTTCCGCGGCTTTCTCACGCGCAACCTTTGCCTCATGCTCTTTCCGGATCCGCTCTTTCTCGATAAGGTCCGTGATGAGCGTCTCAAGTTCTTCCGCCGCTTCGGTTTTTCGTACAAGTTCTTTCTTCATCAAGGCTTTGTCTCTCCGGATTGCTTTGAGGGTTTGACTCCGTTTCTGCTTCCTGTCCTGGAGAAATCTGCTTTCCTTCTCTTTGCTGGCAATGATATCGCGCTGCTCCAGCAACCTCTCCTGCAAGTCAATCCTCTGACTCTCAAGAAGTTGGTGTTTGTCCTGGATTTTTTGGAGATCCTTTTTCCGCTGCTCGGAGAACCGCTTTAGATATTCAATGCGGATATAGAGTTGATTGATTGAGTTCGAGGAGAGAAGGGTCTCAAGATCGTAGACTCTGCCGAACTTGTAGACCGCCGTGACGTATTTCGCGTAGTGAAGTTTAAGGAAGGAGATCTGCTTTTCCAGAAAAGCGATGTTGTCGGATGCCAGGGCTATTGAAGCCTGCAATTCTTCCTCCTCATCGACGAGGTCGGAGAGGAGCGAGCGGACGAGATTGCTTTGCTTTTCATAGTTGTCGAGCCGTTCGAGAGTCGCCTTCTCTCGTTTTTCGCTTTGCTCGATGCGTTGCTCATACTGATCGATTTCTTTTCGTAGCTGTTCAAGCGCCCGCTCTTTCTTTTTGATGTCCTGATCTCCCCCCTTGCCTACAATCGGGAGAAGCGTAAGGAGAAGCAGGGTTATGGCGGCGAGTTTCATTGGGATGAGTTACTTTGCAACATGTCGTGCATCAGGGGGAACGTCCAGGAGCATTGCGGCTACGGGCGTATTAACATGTACGTGATCGTAATACAACAGAACCGAGGATTGGAGCCGCTTTTGCCTTAATTCGATCGACTGTGGATTCGTCGTGCCGTCATCGCTCCTCTCAAATTCAAATTTCTCTTCGCTTCCCACTTCGCCCGTGGAATCAATATGCTCAATCCGGATGATGCGCAGTGTTTCACCGTCAACACAGTATCTCGTTTTCGCATCTTTATGGTGGAAAAGAAGCGTATAAGAATCTTCGCCGACGGAAAAACTGTCCGGCATCGTCTCTCCCGCCAGGAATGTCCTGGTACCGCAAAAGGTATCGACAACATCTGTCGGGTCGATGCGAATATTCATGAACATCGGAGAGTCTTTCTTCTCAAATGTCCCGTCGATAACTTCATTGTTAAAGCTGTTGTAAAAAACGTAGCGGTTGTGCGCAAACAAAGCAGAGGCTACCCGGATCCCAAACGGACCTTCAACATCAACCCTTACTGAGTCCGGTCTTTTCAACCAAAGTTCAAACGATCCGGAATTGATGAACCTCGGGGACTCTACGGAAATGGATCCTTTTGCTTCGAACGTGGTCACCGTGCCCTGATGGGCATTGACGGCATTTATCACTTCTTGTGCGGAACGGTTGGCGGGGGTTCTATGGAGTTCTTTGGTTGGTGCACAACTCGTCATGATCAGTAAGGAGGCGATAAGGGCTCTTCTCACAACGAGCCGCGTGCAAGTTTTTCCTTGAGCCCTATGTTCTTCGCGTCGCGTTCCAAGGCTTTTGCCCAACACTCTTTCGCTTTCTCTTGCTGGCTTAACCGCGAGTAGATATCGCCAAGGTGCTCGTAGACAACGGCACTTGCTTCTCCGCCATCGATGGCCATCTTGACATATCGCTCAGCCTCGGTGTAATTACCGAGCTTGTAGTAAATCCAACCAAAGGTATCGAGGTACGAACCATTTGTTGAATCCTTCGAGATCGAAGCCTTCGACATCGCATACGCGCGCTCCAGCTGTTCTCCGCGTTCCGCAAGGCTGTACGCATAATTATTAAGGACCATGGCATTGAGCGAATCGAGTTTCAGCGCCGATTCGAACGTGGTGTCGCTCTCCGTATACCGTTTCAGTGCATCGAAGGTAGAGGCCAGTGTCGAGAGTGCGTTGATATCTTTCGGGTTTATTTCGACGGCCCGCTCAAGAGGAACGATGGCGTCTTCATTCCGATCCACCCTCGTGTAACCGTAGCCGAGAAGAAAGTTTATTCCTCCGTCGTTGGGGACAATCTGGTGAGCCTTCTCGAGAACCATGACCGCCTGGGCGTAATCTTTCTTGTCAAAGAGGATCGAGGCAAGGTACCACCATGCCTCCGCGTTCCAGCCCGCAACTTTTGTCACTTTGTCGAAGTACTGCAGGGCACTCGTATCCTGTTTTTCAACGATCGCGAGGCGCCCAAGATAGAACATCGGACGCCAGTCCTCCGGATAGTGCGCCAGGAATCGCTTGAACTGTTCCTTCACGTTGTCCAGTAACGTGGAGTCTTTCTGGCTTTGGCCAAGGTAGGCCATGGCAATCCGGAAACGAACATCTGCCGAGATCGAATCACTCCTAAGTATTGTCTCGAACTGCGTTCTTGCATCATCCCACTTATTCTGCTGCAGATAGAGCTCGGCGAGCGCGCCGCGCAGTTCCAAGTTGTGGGGATCAGAATCCAGAAGCCCGGTGAAAAGCGTCAACGCCTTGTCGTACTGCTGGGAACGGACATACATCTCGCCGAGGTTCTGCTTCAGCGACATGTTGCTCGGATCAATTTTTACCATTTGCTCAAATGCGGCGGCAGCTTTATCGTACCGATGCAGGCTCGAGTTGAGCTCCGCAATCTTGAAGAGCACCTCCCAATCCGGGCCATTTCTCTCGAGAATTTTTTCGTACATCTCCAGCGCCTGCGTCGGATACTTCGGAGCAAGCAGCTGTGCAATGTTGAACATGCTCTGCACGCGCGTCGAATCAAGTCTTAATATCGCTCTGTATTGGGTGATGGCATTATCAATCTGCATTCCCTTGATATAGATATCCGCAAGGGTCTCGCGGTAGACAATCTTGGTCGAATCGAGTTGAACGGCTTCCCTGGCGGCCTCTGCTGCAAGCGCCTGTTTGTTCAACGCCGAATAGTCCTTTGCCAGCGCATAATAGATTGCAGGATCGTTGTCGTATCGCAGCGCATCCTGATATTCGATAATTGCCTCGGCAAATTGCCCTTTGCTCTCGTACAGAGATCCGTCAATAAAATGCTGCAGCGCGACTGATTTCTGATCGCCGGTAGTCTTTTCTACAGCCTTGGCTTCCGGCTTCTGCACTTGCAGCTCTTTGGGAGAGGAACAGGCCGACAACGATAGCGCAAGCCCAATCCCCAACACGGCAACGCTGTATCTCTCATTCATAGACGACATATGTGCTCAATCCTTTTCAAAAATATATCGATTTGAGGCTTGAGTTACAAGTTTGCTGTTTCTTCAACAAAAGCATGGTGTAGATAGAAACAGACACTCACGCTTGGAAAAATGAGAGGTGCTTTGATTTGTCATTCCCGTCCCGAATAAAGCACGGGAATGACAAACTGAGACACTACCTAGATTTTGGATTTGTGGGATTTCAACGCCGACTTCTCTATATTGACACAAATCTAAAACTAGTAGAAAATTGGGCGCCCGAACTGACGGGCATTTTTCCTCACTTCGTAAATCCACGCCATGGATATCCATCCTGTAATACTTGAAGGGAAACTTGTCCGTCTCGAGCCGTTGACGCAGGCTCATCTCGTTCCGCTCTGCGAGGTTGGGCTGGACGAAGAATTGTGGAGGCTGACCACAACCCTCATCCGCACTCCGGCGGATATGAAAAAATATATCGAAACGGCTCTGGAAGACTTTGCCCGAGGCAAGGCCCTCCCCTTCGCGATCATTGCGAAAGCCTCGGGCAAGGCCGTAGGAAGCACCCGGTTTGGAAATATCGAGACAAACCACCGCCGAGTCGAAATCGGCTGGACTTGGATAGCGAGGCAGTGGCAGCGCACGTTCGTCAATACGGAAGCTAAATACCTGCTCCTCTCTCATGCCTTTGACACGCTTGGGTGTATACGAGTTGAGTTTAAGACCGATTCTACCAATAACCGCTCGCGCAACGCCCTCGCTCGAATCGGGGCGAAGGAGGAGGGTATTATGCGCAACCATATGATCGTGCCAGGCGGGCGAATCCGCCATTCAGTCTATTTCAGTATTGTCGATTCGGAGTGGCCGGAGATAAAGAAGGAACTGGAAATGAAATTGAAGAAGAATTACTGACAATTCGTGCTGTACAGCGTGACGGCAGGTTACGATTTTCCCACACCCACTTTTTTGACAACCCCCATCGTTGCCCCAAGAAACCTCTCGCCGATTTGAGTGAACTTGGCTGGAATATCGCTGACGAAAAACTGGAGGTTTGGTTTTTCTGTGCTGGGATTTTTCAGGCGATGACTCTTCAACACCTCATCCACCTCCAAAGCGGTTGCATCACCCGAATCGATGAGCACCGACGTTCCATTCAACGCCCGTGAGATAACATCCTTCAATAGAGGGTAATGAGTGCAGCCCAGAACAAGCGTATCGATCTTGTCCGTCGTGAACGGAAAAAGATATTCCTTCGCGATAATCTCCGTGGCCTTGTGATCGATCCACCCCTCTTCGACAAGCGGGACAAAGAGGGGACACGCACGGCTGAATACGTTCGCTCGTTCGTCCAGAAGTTTGATCGCGTTGGCGTAGGCGTTGCTCGAGATCGTTCCCACCGTCCCGATGACGCCGATCCTTTTCTTTTTCGTCGCGGCCATGGCTGCCCTTGCTCCCGGAATAATAACGCCGACCACCGGGATGTTGGCGTATTTCTGAACGACATCAAGAGCGACCGCCGATACGGTATTGCATGCGACAACAATCATTTTCACATTCTTCGAGAGCAAAAACTCCGTGTCGTCCTTGGCATATTCACGTACGACTTGTGGCGATTTTGGACCGTACGGAACGCGCGCCGTGTCCCCAAAATAAACGATGTTCTCGTGAGGCAGCCGGCGAAGGAGTGCGTGAACGACGGTCAAACCTCCTATCCCGGAATCGAAGACACCGATCGGCCTGTGAGCGCTCATGTTATTGGGATGAAAGTTGGATGTTGAGAAACTGTGAAATTCGGTGAAGCACTTTTTCTTTGATCTGGGCCTGGCGCTCCGCGCTTCGGATCGGTTTGCCGTCTGTGTCGAGGATGTAGAATGAATCGACGATTCCGTCGACACGGGTGGCAATCTTGGCAAAATGGATGTTGAGGCCGAGCTGCGAGAATGTGTGTGTCACCTTGTACAGGAACCCTACCGTATCGGGAGCGTACACATCTGCGATGGTAAAATCGGGCGCGTCCTCGAATTCTACATCGATCCGGATGTTCGGATGAAAGAGCGGTTTCGAGCGGCGCTTCCACCGGCGGTGATGTTTTTCAAAAAGGTGCTCTATAGTGACGGAGCCTTTGAGAACATCCTCGAAATCCTGTTTGATCTTCTCCACCTGATCGTCAAGCAGCCTCCCTCTCGTCCCCACATTGACGACGCGGAACCGGTCGATCACGACGCCGTCATCCCGCGTGAAAATCTGCGCGTCGAAAATGTTGGCGTCGTTGGCAGTAAGCACCCCGCACAAATTAGAGAGGAGATACGGCGCGTCGTGCGTGATGGCGGTGACAGCGCTATGCGAATCTTCGTGAGCAATGATCGAAGAGAAGTCGCCGAGCTCGCGGATGTGGGTGAGATGCTTTGCAATGTCTTTCGAAGAAAAAATCTGAACGTACGCCTCATTGTGGATCGATGAGAGATGATGCTCGACCTCGTTGCGAGGCAGATCTTTCGAGACGGCAAGGATGAGAGAGCGAACCAGTTCCTGATGCTGTTCCCGCTGAAAAGAAACTGCTTCTTTGTAAGGAAGTTTCCGTTCCAGAACTTTTCGGGTGTGAACGTATAATTCTTGGAGCAGCATTTCCTTCCAGCTCGTCCAGACGTTCTTATTGACCGCGGAAAGATCGCAGTACGTGACGAGGAAAAGTAAATCCAGTTGTTCGGGGCGCTCGAACATCTCGGCAAATTCGGCAACGGTGTTCGGATCGCTGATATTTCTCCGAAACGCGATCTGCTCCATGACAAGATGATTGCGGATAAGAAATCCGATATCGCCGTGCTCGTCGGCAAAGTGCAGTCGGTCCAGAACGCGCCGCGAGACTTCAACCCCGCGTATTTCATGCTCCTGAATCCCGTGCGGTTTTTCAATGTCATGAAGAAGGAGGGCGAGATAAAGAATCTCTTTTCGTTTCAACCCCTGGTACACCGCGGCCAGCATTCCTTGTCCGCCGGCGAGACGCTCTGCATGCTCAATCGCGATCAGCGTATGGGCATCCGCAGTATAATAGTGATAGACGCTGTGCTGAACAAAGGCCACCAGTTCCCCCCATTCCGGGATGAACTTCCCCAGAATGTCGAAATCGTTCATCATTGTCAGCGTGGAGGCAACATTCGATTTTAAACGAAGGATGTCGATGAATACGGATGCGGCGTCCTCGGCGGTAATGCTCTGCTCATTAAATAGAGAAGGCGAACGACTGAGGGAGGCTACTTTGGTTTGCAGCGAGTGACCCAGGGTGAAGGAATGTTTTCCGCACCAATAAAAAGCCTTGAGAATCTCCGCCGGAGTCGAGATTTCCACTGCAGTATTCCGTTGCTGCAATTCGTCACCGCGAGCGATGAAATGAGAATCGAGAATCTGTTCCTTGGGTTTCATCCACGAACTCGGCTCAACGCTCTTTCGGAAATGATTGATCAGGCGCTGGTTTAATTGGAAAATGCTCCGGGCGTGAAGGAAATACTCACGCATGAATTTTTCGACATATTTGAGTTCGTCGTCTTCACCGAACCCGAGGCCTTTTGCAATTTCCCGCTGGATGGAAAAATCGAGCGAATCGTGAATGGTCTTGGCAAGAAAATGTGTTTCATGGCGCGTGCGGAGAAGAAAACCGAGAGCGTCGATGACCGAGTCTCGTTCTTCCTTGGAAATGACGTTGGTGCGGTAAAAAGCGTCGAGCATCAACTTGCATGACGATTCGCGGTTCTGAAACGGCGATTCCGAAAAATAGTCGGTGTCGGTCGAACGATACACCCAGAGAAGATTGTGGAGGTCGCGCAGACCGCCTGCGCTGTTCTTCACGTTCGGCTCAAGGAGCTTCACCGAATTGCCGTATTTTTCGTGCCGTTCATCCATCCCAACCATGATCGCTTTGACAAAAATAAGATCGAACTTCTTTTGTATTTGTTTGAAAACTGCATCGCCGTAGACTTGAAGCACTTCCTTGCTGCCGGAGACATACCTGCTTTCCAATATCGAGGCCCAGGAATCGACGTCTGTCTCGTAAAGATTGACGCAGTCCTGAACCGTGCGGACGCTGTGACCCACGTTGAACCCGGCATCCCACAACGATCGGAGAAACGCCTGAATGGCGGCCGAGCCCGCAACTTTCTTTTTCTCGCTCTCAGCCAGGATCATGAGGTCAAAATCTGAATGTGGACAAATCTCACATCTGCCGTAGCCCCCGAGCGCAACAACCGAGAAGTCGTTTCTGATGGGAGTGGAGCTCCACAAATCGGCAAGCGTGGTATCGACAAGAGTTGTGAGCGAAGAGGCGACAGAAAACCCGTCGGCACCTGCGCGGTGCATACGGAAGATCTTTTCGGTTTCGGAATTGTAGCGTTCTTTGATTGTCACTGAAGGCGATTGAGAAATGATGATGAGATTAATATAAAGAAGCCGGGGGCGATTTACAAACCGTGCATCTGGTGCCATTTCCCAAAAATATTCTTGTATTGTTTTCTCATTGGACACTTCGACTCCGCCCTGACAGTCATGCTGAGCGAGTCCTGTTCTATAGGACGAGTCGAAGTCCCGCTGTACGGGATGCCGTACAGCGGCACACTGTCAGGGCGTCGCTCAGTGTGACTTTGGCCTCCAAATACAATAGTTATTATTGGAAACGGCACTAGTCTTTGATATAGAGAGTATCGTTTTGGGTCGGCTTATTACTCTTAAAGTTTTCGCGCCACCACCGCGACATCTTTCATTGTTTGCACCGAGCCTCCATAAGCATCGAATGCTTCGAACAGAATAATGTACATTCCGATCCTGACACGCTGATGGTTGTCATCAAATCCGTCCCACAATAGTGTCCCGGACGATGCCGCTGCTTCGTTGTTGGCAATGGTCCGGACCAATCTTCCCTGAACGTCGAAACAACGAACACGAATCATCGACGTTGTTGAAGGCAATGAGTACGTAATCGCAAGATTGTCTTCAAATCCGTCATTGTCCGGAGAGAAGGGATTGGGGGAAAGTCGCAGAGATGCCGTAGAAGGCAGCACAACGGTATAGATGCTGTTGCGTTCTGCCGGGGTTGCACCTGCAGACGCCACCGATGTACTCCAGTTTCGCTTATCGTTGCTGGAAAGTGAGGGGTTAATCCGTTCGAGAGACTTTCCGGATGTTGATGTCTTTAAAGCAGGATTGTTCCATGACGGAGAATATCTCACGCTGTCGATGCGCGCATCTGTGAGATCCTGAAGAATGACGTCGTCGCCCGAATTGTTTAACGATAGGTCCTTGTTTGCATTTAATATCTTTGGTAGAGGCAATGAAGCCAAACAAGGAAACTGTGCGGCAAAAGTCGAATCTGCACATACGACAATGTAGTTTCCCGGCGCTAGTGCTGTCGATCCATCGGGAAAAATAAAAGTGTTTCTGCTCCCCGAACTTGAAAGCCCATCCATTATTTTCCAACTCCTGAGGTCAAGGGTATCGCTGCTTCGATTGAACAATTCGATGAACTCGGATCGTCCAGGCAGAGGGTCGTACATAATCTCGTTGATAACAACCGATTGGGGGAGAAAGCTGTTCGCCGTCCAACCGATTTTTTCGTTATTCGTCGTGCGCTGATCCCCCGTTAATTCTACACCGCAAATAATAGGGACCCTACCTTTGACATCGGTTTGCCAGTCATATTGAAACACCATCGAGTCGCCAGCGTTAAGCGAATGCCCCTGTAAACTTTTCAACAACTCACCCGACGATGCAATGCTGTCGCAATTTGCGTCATAAAAGAATTGCACGACGAACGAGGAGGCGGCTTTTCTTCCAGCATTGTGGATGGTTGCGGACAATCGGGCTCCGTTCATGATTGGCGTGCTGTTGATTCGATAGACTTCGAGATCCAAGTCTTTTCTCGCAACGTTGTTTTCCAAACCGGGAGTTGGGATCGAACTTCTCCAGTTGGCGGAATCGACCGACGGAGAGAAGCAGTCTACCCGTTCCAGCGACCGGCCGTTCGCCCCGCCCCATGAAGGTTTGTACCAGACGCTGTCCATCGTCACTCCCCGATTATCATAGAGCACGACGGCGTCCGGCGTTGAATTGTTGAGCGCCGAAAATGACGCAACGGTAAAAGGAGTTGCAAGGGAAAAATAGTTCGAGAGGGTTGAATCAGCCGAGACCAAAAAGAATTCCCCCGGTTTGATGGAGAGGGGCGCGTTGGTAACAAATGCTTTTGTTTTCACATTCGAATCAGAGATTTTCCATCCGTTCACATCAACAATGTCAGATCCCGCATTGTAAAATTCTATCCATTCCGGCATATCTCCGGGGGGTGCATACATGATTTCATTGACGACAACGGAGTGCGGTTTAACTCCGGCGGTAAAAGAGAGTGCGGTGCTGTTGTTTGTCGTATCCTCGTCCCCCTTTGCATATATCGTCACAACGATCTGATGATCTCCCTGGATCGCCACGCTCATCGGCTGAGTGACTGTTGTGGAATCGGACGGCAGGAGCGCTTTGAGAGGAATGATGCCGTATGCTTCGGGGGGCTCAGGATCGTAGTTCCAATACGGGCTGAACGAAACGGAAAGTCCGCGCAAGGATTTGCGACCGTTGTTTTTGACAACTGCCGAAACTTGAAAGAGTTCGTTGATTCGTGGTGCAACCGTCGAAAGAGCCACCCTTTCTATTGAAGCATCAAAATCTTTCTTCGTTAGACTATTGACACATCCGGGAGTCGCACCCGATAGATTGCGTGAACTTCCCCAGTTTGCGGAAGAGATCGAAGCGACGGCCGTATCAATACGTTCCAGGGACTTGCCTCCGGTTCCTCCCCAGGACGTGTCATACACAACACTGTCGATCATAGATCCGGTCGGGTCAATGATGACGACTGCATCTCCATCGTTGTTAAGGGCAGGAAAGGAAGATCGTATTACCGGAGCATGAAGGGCCGGGAAAAAAGTGAAGATGGACGAATCTTTTGAGATGATGAAAAATTGCCGCGGTGGAATTTTCGTTTGTGCCGATGTGATCAACACCCTCGATGCGGTGTTGTCCCCGATCTTCCATTGAGATAGGGAGATGGTGTCCGGTGAGATGTTGATGCATTCAACCCATTCCGGTCCCTTGGTGGGTGCATACATTATTTCATTGATAACTACAGAATGAGGCGAATAACCGGCGATGATTGTCGTCGTCATAGCGTTGTTGGTTACGTCCTCGTCTCCGGAGAGAGTCAACCGTGCGGTCAGCCGGTGGGCGCCCGGAGAAATATTCGGATATGTAAGTTCAGCAACCGTTGATTCCGCCGTTGAAAAATTACGGGTGAACGACTCTTCACAAACTATGTCATCTCCTGTTGCCACCGAGTCCGAGCTTCTGTCTTCGAACAGTTGCAGAGAAAAAGAAAATGTGCCGCCGAGCGCCCGATTGGAAACTCCTACGCGCACCGTAACGCTTCCGCCGCTTCTGACAACCGAAGGCTCAACGCTCATGGAGGATATCGCAAGGTCGCGCTGCTTCTGGACTGTGATTGAAACATCGTCTATTCTTAAGGTCCCCGTGGATCCGGTCCCGTTTCCCGTTACTCGCCATCGAAATCGGACGCTGGACATACCGAGCAACGAGGCGGGCAAGGGGAGAGTTCGGGGGACGTATCCTGCAGCTCCGGTGTTTTTCAGTGTATCTCCGATGAGGAGCGCCGACGAGGTGTCGTTGTTCACAAGAGCTTCAACAAGAAGACCGGAATTGTGCGACGACGTGCGGCGTTCGCAAAATTCAATGTACGCGGGGATCTTGTCCTCGAAGCTGATGACAGGAGAAGTGAGGCTCTGGGCGATTTTTGCGTCGGTTGTTACGACAGCGTTCGGGCTACTCAAAGAAGCGGACGTCGATGTCGCAAAATCACCGGAAAGAGATCTATTGGATGTCGTCGTCCATCCGGCCGGCAACCGCGGCGGAACAACGCTGTCGAACTTTTCGACGTAAAGAGGCGCAGAAGTTTGGGCTTCGAGAGACGAAGAGCATACAAGGAAAATAGATCCCGCAATGCAAATGTATTCGGATATCATGAGGCCCCCCTGATGATTGCAGAAATTTGAGGATTGAGGTGCTACCGGGCTGTCGAAAAATAAAACCTCCCAGACGAAATCAATACGTACGGTGAAGTCAAGGGGGGAGGTTCTAAATGAAAGACCGGACGAGGTCGAGCAGCTTTTCCGGAGATTCATGAATGAGCGGGTCTACCAATTACCGCTTCAGTTTTCCGGCAATCGTAGCGAGGAGCAATTCGTTGTCGAAGGGTTTTGTCAGGTAACCGTCGATGCCGAGTCTCACGCCTGCGCGGACGATGTACTCGTCGCTGATCCCAGACATGAGAAGAAATGGCACCTTGTCGAAGCGTGGTTTGTTCCTCACCTGATTGTAGAATTCAAAACCGCCTTCAGTCGGCGACGGAAACATGACATCTGACAGGATGAGGTCCGGGATTTCTTTCTCCAAGATTGCCATCGCATCCTGAATACTTTCAGCGATATGGACGGTATATCCATGCCGTCGAAGAATGGCGGCATACGTCAACAAAATTGTTTTCTCGTCGTCGACAATCAAGAGTGAGCCGAGCGAAGCAGGAGTACGTTTTGCCTCCAAGATTTTCGCTTCGGAATCTTTATGTTCCTCCATCGTGATGCTGTATCGTTTCCGCATCAGTTCCAGAACTCGTTCCTCATTTTCGGTCACGACGCCGTCGTGCAGAACTATCCGGAGGGCTTCGACGTACGCTTCGGTCTTGATCTCCTTTTCCAGCTGTGCATGTTGCTGCTCTGAAATGTTAAAAAGGCTCCGCACTTTCTCAAGCTCGGCACTTTCTTTTGGAGTTAGGACGCCGTCGAACCACATCTCGTTCAAAATTTCGCGGTACATTTTTAATCTTCCATCCAACTCCTTTGGCGCCGTAACCGGCATTGGCCTCGGCACAGGAGTGGGGATGGGTGACGGTTTGGGTTGCTCCGTGGCTGCCGGAGGAGGAGGCGCTGCGGGTGCTGGCTTTGGCGGAACAGATGGAGCTGGGACCGAAGGCGTTGCATGGGAAGGCGGTGCCGACGGTGACGGATGCGCTCTTGTTGGAGGCGGAGAGACCGGGGCCGGAATGGGAGCGGAGGCCTTCTTCATCATCATTTCGATGCTTTGAGAGTACGCTTGCGCGAAATGATTTGACGGATCGAGTTTGAAAACCTTAGCGACCTGTTCAAGTGCTCGTTGATACTGATGTAATTGGATCAGCCTGTCTGCTTCACTAAGGCATTGAGAAATTAGCTGTATCCGTCTGTCGAGAGAAAGCGCTTGAGAATCAACACGCTGCTGCGCTGCGTTCTCTATCTTCTTCTGCGCCGCGCGGACGCGATCCAATAATGATCTTGCCTGGTAATTGTCCGGATCGCTCTGCAGCACACGCTCTGTCTCCATCAAAGCTTCATCGTAATGTCCCGCCAGAAAGTGCTCCTCGGCTTGCCGCAGATGTCTATAGATGCCTTCTTTTGAAAGTGTTGTTGCAACCGGAGTCTTCGAGCCCTCTTCTTCTTTTTTCTGGAGAGCTTTGATGCGTTCCTGAAGCGTTCTGCCCTGGTAGTTTCGCGGATCAAGCTGGAAAATATAGTCAACCTCTAACAGAGCGTCCGAGTAACGCCGGGAACGAACGAAATCCTCAGCATTGCGAAGATGCTTAGCGATTTTTTCGAGGGTCGGATTCATGATTGTGGCTCTTTCCTGGGGAGAGGTCCTCTGAAACATTGTTCAAAGGTGAACGAGGCTCTAAGGGTAGGTAAAGATAGAAAGAGGTTGACTCAATTTCAACTTGCCAGATCACAACTGGTAACTTTCGTGACTACGACGCTTATTCTTAAGAAATTTTAACAGCAACATAGCGGATTTATTCATATTTTATGGGGCATTAGAGGATTCACTGCTCCCGAATATCTGGACAATAGTTTGAAGAAGATAGCCGTTATTTTCGGAACACGCCCCGATACGATCAAACTCGCTCCGATCATTCTCGAGCTGCAGCGGGAAAAGAAATACTTCAGAACTCTTACCATCGCCACGGCCCAGCATCGGCAGATGTTGGATCAAGTCCTCGAGGTTTTTAAAATTGCTCCAGATTATGATCTGAACATCATGCAGCCGAAGCAATCCCTTGCGCTATTGACGCAAAATACGGTCGCCGCCCTGGATGAAGTCCTTGAAAAGGAAACCCCGGACCTGGTGCTGGTACAGGGAGATACGACGACGACGTTCGTCGGCAGTCTGGCAGCTTTTTATCGGCACATCCCGGTAGGTCACGTGGAAGCCGGACTGCGGACAAACGACAAGGCAAATCCGTTTCCGGAAGAAATTAACAGGCGGCTTACGAGCTGCATCGCCGACATCCATTTTGCTCCCACGGAAACGGCGAAGAGAGCTCTCCTGCACGAGCACGTTGACAAAAAGAAGATTTTCGTAACGGGAAATTCCGTCATCGACGCGCTGAGATTCTCGGTCCGAAAAAAATACTCTTTTACCATTTCCGCACTCAACACGCTCACTGCACAACGAAAGCGCATCGTTCTTCTCACAATGCATCGCCGGGAGAATCTTGGCGAGCCAATGCGCCATGCATGCGAAGCCGTCAGAGATCTCGCAGCAGCGCATGATGATATGAATTTTATCTTCCCTGTTCATCTGAACCCGCTTGTGCGGGAAGTGGTGTACGGAACGCTCGGCTCGTTGGATAACGTCTATCTTTTGGAACCCCTCGACTATTTGGATTTCGTTAATCTCATGGCCAGGTCGTACCTCATCATCACCGATTCTGGAGGAGTGCAGGAAGAAGGCCCGGCCCTCGGAAAACCAATCCTTGTTCTGCGGGATGTCACCGAGCGTCCTGAGGCGGTTGACTTCGGCACGGTGAAGCTGGTTGGGTTGAAAAAAGAAAAGATCCGTGCAGCGGCGGAGAGACTCATCGACAACCCCTCTGCCTACCGTGTTATGGCCTCGGCGACAAACCCGTATGGCGACGGACGCGCGGCACAACGAACCGTCGCAATCATCAAGAAATATTTCGGATTTTCCGCAACAGCGATTCGCGAATTTAGACCAGGTCGACTTCAGAGCAGATGAAGAACTCCATTCGATGTGTATTGATTCTCGGCGTACTCCTGTCGTTCATCGCCCCCGGCATCAGTCAAGAATATCCCCTCAAGAAAATCCTTGTTGTGGTTGAGGGAGGTTCCGACCTGAAGAACTACGCCATGGGAGACGGGCGACAGCTCGCAGAGCTGCTGGGACACTTTAACACCGCCGTCACGGTAAAAGGTGTGAACAAGTATCTCCCGGGAGAAATAAACTCCTTTGATTACACTTTTTATATCGGCTTCAACCCGCACGACGCCGTCCCTTCGAAATTCACCGACGATGTCCTCTCGACCAGTAAGCCGGTTATCTGGATGAACACCGGGATGATTGAATTCTCGAAGAGGAATAACCTCCGGAAGAAATTCGGTTTCAGCATCTCAACCCTCGACTCCCTCGACGATTTCAACTACGTCAAATCCAGCAACAAGGTATTCACAAAGGGAGAACCGAATGCGAACATCATCGAGGTTTCGAACCGGCGGACCGTTGAGATCCTTGCCGTGGCGTATTCCTCCAGGAAAAGAAGAGAAATCCCCTATATCGTGAGGTCAAAGAACTTCATGTACATTGCCGATTCTCCGTTTGCCTCCGCTACGGAGAACGACCGTTACCTTCTTTTCGCAGACATGCTCCACGACATTTTGCATGAGCAGCACGAGGAATCGCACTCGGCCCTCATCCGCATCGAGGATGTTGACCCTCTTCAGAATCCTGACCAGCTGCGCGACATTG
>CAYYHS010000017.1:0-15798 GCA_964471785.1 uncultured Chitinophagaceae bacterium | reverse complement strand
CCCCAACCCTCAGCTTCGTAGGCTGATGCTCTATCCAGTTGAGCTATCGGCGCAGGTTGAATTAACAAGAATATTTGTTGAACGACATCCCGCACTCTTGCGGGTGGCATAAACGGGCTAACATGAAAACTCAGTTCACTTTCGAACTCAGTTGCAATTTGTTTGCGAATCAAACTATCGCGACGCATCAATCTGCCCCTCTCTTCTCGCTCATTCTCGCTAGAAGACGACCTCGAGCGAAGTGAAATCCAGACAATATCGGGACTTCTGTTGTATCCAACGTCGCCAGTAGTCCGCCCGCTAGGCCGGCGAGTTCCCCCCAAAGATTGACAATACAAGTTAACAATATTTTTTAAAGATTTCAATGGATAATGGGGGGCGGTTAGCCGAGCATCCCTGTCTTTCGTTGAACTTGACGCGCAGGGTAAATCTGATTATCTTTTAACGCTCTGCGAGCTTCGACTTTGGGCCGCTGAAGGCTTTTCATTAATTGCTCTGTCTTCAGCCTTTGTCCGATGCCGCAGAGGCCGCAAGCTCTTGGAGTTAAATGTCGGCTTGCTCGCCAGAGAGGTTAACCCTCTCACGATGTTTGATGCCTTCCACACCGCGATGTCCTTGTCCTGGACCATTCGGCACTTCAAGGATAAACGCTCAACAATTCCTCAAAGGATCTTTTTATGGCTGAGAAACCGAAAATCCTCATCGCAGACGACGAGCCCACCATCACCGAAGCGTTCGCGTTGGTCCTCCAGCAAAATGGTTACAATGTTGTGAAAGCGTTCGATGGAGAGGAATGCGTTGAGAAGGCGAGTTTATCCGATTTCGACCTCATCCTGCTCGATGTCCACATGCCCAAGCTAGACGGGTACGAAGTTATTAAGAAGCTCAAGCTTTTTCCGCATCTCAAGAATACGCCTGTGGTTTTTCTCTCCGGCTTCAGCACCTCACCACGCAATATCGAAACCGGCTATATGTCTGGCGGGACTGAGTACTGGAAAAAACCGATGTCGACGGAAGAGTTTGAAGTTCGCGTCCGCGCCGTTTTGAGAATTGCGGAAGCAGAGAGGAAGCTGCGGGAGATCCAGGAAGTTTTTGTTTCGATGATCGTCCACGACCTCAGGGGACCACTCGGCGGCATCGTCGGTTTTGCCGAGATGCTCGCGGAAGATAAAGAAAAACTTGGGGATGACGTGGGCGAACTGGTTGATGAGATAAGGAAGGCGGCGAAGTTAATGTTGAACGTTGTTGTGGATTTTCTTGACATAACCAGGTTGGAGTCGGGGGAGTTGAAGCTATCGCGTTCTCCCGTCAACCTTAAGGAGCTTGTCGAACACAGCCTCAATGGATTCTCGAAGGTCTCGAAGGAGAAATCAATACGGGTCAATGTTGAATGCGACAATCTTCCGCCGTTGTACGTCGATCCCGAGCGGATCGAAAAAGTATTCAATCAGCTTCTCGACAACGCGTTTCGTTTCACTCCGGCAGGCGGTGCAGTTTCAATCTCGGGGAGTACCTCTCACAATTCAATCGTTGTTCAGATTCGGGACACCGGCCCCGGAATACGAACGCAGGATCTGCCAATGCTTTTTGATAAGATGAGAATTACGACACCTGGGGCGAAACGAGCAGGAAGCAGAACCGGATTGGGACTTCCGATTTGCCGTGGCATTGTAGAAGCGCATGGCGGAACGATTGTTGCGCAGTCGGAAGAGGGGAAGGGGAGCACCCTCACAGTTACGTTGCCCGCTCAGCCAGGCTGAGCTGTCGTCTTACGCCGCCTTGGCGAGCTAGTTGATCAGCTCGATGAGCTTCTCAAATTCCGCTGGCTTTGTGGCACAATCATCACAGCCTGCGTTGAGCGCCCGCTCCCGATCGCCGACCAATGCATAGGGCCGTTCATCCAATCACCGGAATGTTGTGAGTTCCGGGATTAGCCTTTATCTGCCGCGTCACCCCCCATCCGTCTAACACCGTAAGACTCATATTCATAATAATTTTTCCTCTTCGAACGGTTTGAGCAGATAGTAATTTGCGCCGGCCTCTTTGAACTGCAAAACCTTTTCTCTCTCGGAGAGCCACGTCGTCATGACAACGACAGAAGCGGGTTTAATGCCTTTTGTTTCCTGCAAGGCAGTCAAACCGTCTTTCTCGGGCATGAGTGCGTCCAGAAAGACGAGATCCGGATTAGACGATTTGTGACGCTCTACTCCCTCCGCACCGTCCACGGCAGACTCAATGGCAGAAATTCCATTCCGTTGCAACAGACGCATAAGCAAAATGCGCATATGGGGAGAGTCATCAACGACGAATGCGGAATAGGCCAAAGGACGGGCTTTCATGATAGCTCCTAATGGTCCAGCTGTTCATGGTTAATCAGTGGCGGCGCTCTTCGTTGGCCAATGATAATCCTGTGGCTGAAACTATGTAGCCGCTGCGCTTCCCGCCCAAACCGACGCGATTTTTTCGACCTCAGCGGCGAATTAAGAGATCCACATTCGCTATGCTCACTGCGTTTTTCACATATCGTGCAGCAAAGAACAACTGAATTAATTGCGATTTAGCGTCGAACAAGACGGGGTGGATGAAGAGGCAGAAGACCGGAGAGACGTCAAAAACATCTATGGCTGTTGTTGTGCAGTAAGTTTACGAATTACAATTTCCGCAAAAGAACTTTTCGAAATTCGATTGCGCTGCAATGGCTTTCTCTTCTCAGTTGAGGCGATATCAAGACCAACCGTCGCATCTACAACGGCGACGGGTTCACTCTATAATCCCAATGAGCGCGTGATGCCAGTTTCCATACCCCGCAGTTCGGCAAGAGCCCGCATTCTGCCGAAGAGGGAGTAGCCGGGATAGATTCCCTGCTTCTGTTGATCGGGAAGCATCAAATGTCCGTGGTCAGGACGCATCGGCATCTTTTTGTTCGGCAATCCGAGATCGGTGCGGCGTTTTTGCTCGAGGAGAAGTGCCTTCATCACGCCGAAGATGTCGATATTTCCCTCGAGATGATTTTCTTCAAGAAAGTCCCCATCCGCATTTCTTGCCACATTGCGAAGATGAACAAAGTTAATTCGCCCTGCAAAGCGTTCGGCCATTGCAACAAGATCGTTGGAATACCCGGCTCCAAAAGATCCGGTGCAGAGTGTCAGTCCGTTTGCGGGAGAATCGACAGCGGCGAGAATTGTTTCCACATCTTTTTCGTTTCGCACAACCCTCGGAAGACCGAGCAGCGACCATGGGGGATCGTCCGGATGGATTGCCATGAAGACCCCAGACTCCTTCGCGGCCGGAATTATTTCTGTTATGAATGAAAGAAGATTCTCGCGAAGAGCTGTCTCTCCGATATCGTCGTATTCGGCAATCGCCGCACGAAATTCTTCGAGTGTATACGCCTGAAGCGAACCGGGAAGCCCGAGGAGTACCGTCTGTTTGAGCTCTTCTTTCTGAGATTCGTGAAGTCCTTCAAAGAATTTCTTTGCGGCCGCAATCTGAATGGCGGTGTAGTTTTTCTCTGCATCGTGTCTTTTCAGGATGAAGAGATCGAACGCTGTGAATGCCGTCATTTCGAACTTTGTCGTGATGGAACCATCCCGGAAGATTACATGAAGGTCGGTCCGGGCCCAATCGAGCACCGGCATGAAATTATAGCAAACGGTCTTGATGCCGCATCGGCCGAGATTTATTATCGACTCCTTATAGTTCTCGATCAGCCGACGATAATCGCCGTTTCGCTTTTTGATGTTTTCGTGCACCGGCACGCTCTCGGCTACCGACCAGAGCAGGCCCTCTGCTTCAATGATCTGTTTTCTTTTTAGAATTGCATCGGTCTTCCAGACTTCGCCGGCTGGAATATCGTGCAAGGCAGTTACGATACCGGCGACGCCTGCCTGCTTTGCCTCTTTAAGAGAGACCGGATCCTTAGGGCCGAACCATCTCCATGTCTGTTCGAATGGCATACTTTCTTCTTTTCTCTTCTTTACTTATTGCTTACCCCTACACGCCGCTGAACGCGCTGAATCCTCCGTCGACGGCGATAATAGTGCCTGTGATAAATTTTGATGCGTCGCTTGCGAGCCAAATAACAGTGCCGATTAATTCATCCGGCTGGCCGAGCCTTTTGAACGGAGTCATATTGATAATAGTCTTCCCCCGCTCCGTGAGGGAGCCGTCTTTCTTCGTCAGAAGCGTCCGGTTCTGTTCCGTCAGAAGGAAGCCGGGCGCAATTGCGTTCACTCGGATACCGTCGCCGAATTTCAGCGCCATTTCCACGGCCATCCAGCGCGTGAAGTTATCGATCGCGGCTTTCGCCGCGGAGTAACCCACGACCCGGGTAATGGCACGGTACGACGCCATCGAAGAGAGGTTGATGATCGATCCCTTCTTTTGCTCTGCGATCGATTTTCCGAAAACGAGAGAAGAAAGGACTGTGCCATTCAGGTTAATGTCGGTCACTTTGTGGAACTGCGAAATCTCAATGTCGAAGACACTCTGGTCGAGACCGATCGTTGCACCAGCCACATTTCCGCCGGCCGCGTTGATGAGGACGTCGATGCGGCCGAACTTTTTCAGGATTTGATCGTTGACGCTCCGGAGATTCTCTTCGATGGTAACATCGCAATGCAAACCGATCACGGAAGGGCCACTCTCTTTAAGATCTGCGACTTTCGTCTTGAGATTCTCTTCATTGCGGGCAAGAAGGATGACTTTCGCCCCGGCACGTAATAACCCGCGGGCCATTTCAGTGCCGAGGATTCCGCTTCCTCCGGTGATGACAACGACTTTATTTTCAACCTTGAAAAGCGATTTGAGGTAATCCATTGAATGCTCTTTCTCGATTAAATATTCAACGAATTCAAAATAAAAAGAAATAAGGGGGATTTCAAATGGAATTGAAAGAGGCTTTTGTAACACGGGATTATTTAGACACTATTCATTTCTCGGCACCGAAAGGTGGCATCCTAATTTGAGTAGAGGAATCAAAATTCCTGAGTCTGTCATTCTGTCCCGAAGGGATCTCTTCTGGAGAATCCACACAAACCTCATGATATGGATCCTTCATCCCGCTTGAGAAAAAGCGGGATGAAGGTTGACAATACAAAGCATTTCCAAGATATCCGACGCTCAGGATCTTGCTTGCATTGAAGCGTTCTTCGATGTAACTTTCCTTAGGTACTTTTAAACCTCGCCGGAGTAGCCGTAAAGCCAGCATGAGCATCGAATTACATTTCAACAACCAGCGGACGGAAGTCGCACCGGGACCATCTCTGTTCGATTGTGCCGAATCGCTCGGCATCTATGTACCTACCTCATGCATAAAACAGGGGAAGTGCAAAGAATGTCTCGTTGAAGTGGTTGAGGGGATGGATCTGTTGACCCCCAAAGCTCCACAAGAGAAACATCTCAAAGAAAATTTCCGTCTTTCGTGCCGGGCCCATATCGCAAAGGAGTCTGGCCTCATCCGCTGCCATACGATGCGCCACGGTGAAATGAAGATTGAAGGACATGCCTTTCATCTTCCGGTCGGGAGCCGGCTGCTAAGAATCGATCCGTGTGTTACCCGCTCGGGAAATATAGTTATGCTCGACGGCAAAGAGATCGACCGGACCGATGGGCCGATTCACGGTTTGGCGTTGGATCTGGGGACTACGACGATCGTCCTCCGGCTGCTAAACCTTGAGACAGGAGAAATAGTTGCAGACTCTTCGTTCGAGAATCCGCAAAGATTCGGTGGATCCGATGTTATGTCGCGGATTCATTACGATACCGAGCATACAGACAAAATTCTCCAGCGAACGCTCGCGGGGTACCTGAGCCATGCGATTGAAGCATTTCCCGTGAACCCGAACTCCATCTATGAAATGGTGGTTGCCGGCAACTCGACGATGAGGGATATCTTCTTCCGGCTGAATGTCTATTCGATCGGGCAGAATCCTTATCAGTCGATTACCGAACTTGAAGTGAAAAAAGGGGAGAGGACAACGACAAGTCTGATCGGCAACGCCAGACGGCTTCTTCTTCCGGTTAACCCCAAAGCCCGCATCTACGGGCTTCCGATTATCAGCGGTCACGTCGGTGCGGACGCGGCCGCATGCATGCTCGCAATCGACCTTGCGAACGAATCACGGCTCACAGCAGTTATGGATATCGGGACAAATACGGAACTCATCCTCGGCAACAAAGATAAAATTTTTGCGGCCTCGTGCCCGGCCGGGCCGGCTTTTGAAGGAGGCAAGATAACAAACGGGATGCCCGGGCTCCCTGGTGCTATTGAGAAGGTTGTGATCAATCCCGATGGCTCGATCGCCTGCCACGTTATCGGGGATGTTGCGGCGGAGGGAATCTGCGGCTCGGGATTGATCGATCTCCTGAGCGAATTGATCAGGACGGGCCGCATCAACCGGCTCGGACGCTTTGAAAACGATGAGAAGGAAATCGTTCTCAGTTCGATGGGAGGCGAAAGGATTCTTTTTACGGAGAGCGACATCAACGAACTCGCGCAGGCGAAAGGGGCGAATGTTGCGGGGCTCCACGTCGTCTTCAACAAATACGGAATTCGCTTCGACGACGTCGATGTTTTTTATCTCGCGGGAGGTTTTGGACGGCATCTTGACGTGGAGTCTTCCAAAAGAATCGGGTTAATTCCGAATATCGATTCGTCGAAGATCTTGCAGGTCGGCAATGCCTCAATTGAGGGGGCCTGTATAGCGCTCCTCTCGCGATCGAAGCGAATGGAATTGGAGAACCTTGTCAAGACGGTGACCCATTGCCGTCTGGAAACAGACCCAAACTTCTTCAACTATTTTGTAGAAGGGTGTCAGTTCAGTCCGGTTGATTCACTCGATGTCTACACCGAAGAACGGGCGACGTAGAGATATGCCACTTGAAAAATTAAATGTGTTGATCGAGACCGCACCGCGTGTGGATGTTCAGGAATCGGAGTACAAACGTCTCCTCGGGTATCCTCCAGATCATGAGATCGGCTCGCGTGTTCGAGATCTGATCGACTCGACAATGAACTGGTATCAGGAGAACGGAAGTCCCTGGGTCTACTCGCGCCGAACTGAAAAGGTTGAACTGCTGCCTTCCGGAATTCGCATCGAGGAAGTTAACCTGTATTCACCGAGACTTCAATCTCAGTTAAACGACGCTCGTTCCATCGAGGTGATGCTTGTGGCAGGAAGCGCCGGAAAGGCGTGCGAAGAGAGGGCGAGGCAGCTTTGGAACCAAGAGAAGCCGGATGAATATTTTTTTATGGAAGTCTACGGCTCAGCGGTGGTGGAAAACTTAATCATGAATATCGGCGCGCGGTTTTGTGAATGGGCCGATGGGCAGGGGAAGGCAATTCTTCCTCATTACAGTCCCGGTTACCCCGGATGGGAGATCTCCGATCAGGCGAAGCTCCTGAGGCTTATCCAACAAAATAGAGGCGCGGAATTCCCTGAGGAGATCCGGGTACTCGATTCCGGGATGCTTCAGCCCAAGAAATCGATGTTGGCGGTCTTTGGAGTTACCTCGCATGTGGAAACGGTGAAGCGCCTCACCTCATTGATCCCGTGTGACAACTGCTCGCTGCAGGCGTGCCAGTACCGGCGAAGGCCCTACAAAAACTCAATCCCCCAGATCGAAGATATCAGCAAGCTTCAATTGGTCGGGGGTAACGGACGCGGCCAAGATGGAGAGGGAAGTTTCCCCTCTTCGCCTGCGGTGAGCTACATGACAAACCTGCGGGCTCTCCGGAAGTGGTCCCAAGAACGCCTGCATTTAGAATTTTTGGCGGACCAGTCTGTCGAAGCCCGCTTCCGGTACGAAGGAACGACCTGTTCAAACATGGGACATTCGCTGGAATTTGACTATCATATCACACTCAGCCCTTCAGCGGAAAATTACAAAGTCATTGCCGCGCGTTGTGTCCCTGCCCCCGGCGATGTGGGGCATACACTCATGTGCCGGTATCTTGAGAATGGACGGCAGCTGATGAGTGAAATTGAAGAAGAAAAACCTTTTCTGGGAAGACCATTGAACGACGTCCTCGGCTGGAGGCGCGAATACAACCCTTCGGGATGCTATTGCAATTCGGAGAGCCGCGACTACAAATGGGGCATTGTGTTCGAAGTGCTCCACTATGCGCTGGCACAGCAAGAGAAATCAGAGCAGATTTGAGTCCTTAACCTATCAGAAGAAAGGATCACCTATGACGAAGTTGTGTGACCTGAACCAGGCAGCAAAAGAAAAATTACCTCCGGCGGCTGCCGACAAATCGGGCGTCGGAGTGCATTACATCGATGCCTTCATCAAGCCGATGAACACGAAGATTGAAAATGATATTCGCGTTTCATGCAAACGAAAGGGATTGAAGCTTACCCTCACCGTCGGCACAAAAAAGGGAGAGGGGTTAATGAGGAGATTGGATGTAAGCCGCGATCCGGTGGCGATGCTTCAAGCCGCCCTTCAGGAAGCGGCGAAAGGGGCGGGCGTCGAACTTAAGATCACCGAAAGCGAAATATTCGTAACGCCGTAAGCAGCAAACAGAGAGGGATGCAATCGGGGAATGACGGTATGGGGGAATAACGGAATGTTGGAATAATGGAATGTTGGAATGATGGAATGATGGAATGTTGGAATGTTGGAATGTTGGAATAATGGAATGGTTGAGGAAGGATGGATCTTACAAACCATCGAGGTTGATAGATTCTTCGCTGTTGTAACCCTCCCCGTCAAAGATCACATACTTTTCTTTTTTGAGATTTGAGACGTTCTCGATCGGAGAATGTTGTGTAAGGATGAAGCGGCTTCGGTACCCCGGCTTAATGAGACCAAATTTTTCCTTGAACCCAAGCCGATGACTGCTGTTTCCGGTGGCTGAGCGAAGAACTGAAAGTGAAGAAAGCCCTGCGTTTTCCATCAACCTCATTTCATCAATCAACCCAATCCCGTGCGGAACTCCTAAAGCTCCCGCATCACTTCCGGCGATAATTGTCACACCTTTCTTGTCAGCCTTTAACAAGGTTGACGAGTGTTGTTCCAGAATTCTCCGCAGGTTTGAAACAACTTTTTGATCCCACCCCATTCGGTCTGCAAATTCAATTTGTTTATGGACGGGGGAAAAAGTCGGAACCCAGGCGATGTTCTTGTCTCGCATTCGTTCTAATTGATCGTCCCGAATGAAAAACCCGTGCTCGATAGAATCGACTCCTCCCTCGATCGCATTTTCGATTCCAAGGTCGCCGGTGGCATGGGCAAAAGTCTGTTTCCCGTCTTCTCTCGAAGCGGCTACGAACTCTTTGACTTCGGAGGCAGTCATCTGCGGCGATTTAATCACCGTGCCGCTTTTGAAATCGATGACGTCCGATACGATCAGCTTTATTCTGTCTGCCCCTTTGCGTACCCTCGAAAGAACGCAATCTTTTGGAGATGGAAAATCTTCTGCCGGTTCCGCCATAAACCCGCCGTACTCTCCCCGGTGATGGATTGCTGCGCCCGGGCTGTCGATGTAAGACATGGCCGGTTTTCGATTACTCGAATAGAGTTTGCTGAGCGAAAGCCCGATTCCCATCTTGTCGCCGGCATCGCGGACTCCAATGACCCCAAGATGAATTAATCTCTCCAGTCTCCTGCTTCCGTCCTCTACCAATGCAGCGAGAGTCTCCTTCAGATGAGTCGCTCTTTTTCCGGGATCTAATTCGCCCCCCTCGAGGAATAGATGCGCATGAGCTTCAATGAGACCGGGCAAGAGAATAAAATCCGGCAGGTAGAGATCGGGAAGGGACTGGCCGAGATTTAAGAGGGAAGAGGGAGGAGGGTTATTATTTCCTGCGGCATAGAGTATAGAGGCAGCGTCATAAACAATGTGAGCATTGCTGAGCGGCCGCTCCCGTTCGCCGTCGAGAAGCGTACCGACATGCAGCCAGACCTTTCGTTCGCCGGCAGCACGGGGTATCGAAAGCTGCGTCTCGCTATTCGGAGTCGGTTGATTCTGCATTACTCCAGATTTCCATGACTGCTTCGGCCTGTCGGAATCCGGCGGTCTCTTTGCTTTCACCTTCGCCAACCCGTCCCTGTTCCAGCGCGTGCCGCAATAGTGCGACCATCTTGTGATCGGGTGGAAGCGGGGCAGGGTTTGCCTCCGGATTTGCGATCGCGAAGTCGAGGCCGGCTTCCGTTCCGACAGTGAGGTACGCTTTTTCAAGGTCGTGGCGGATATTCTTGGGCGTGCCCCATGCGAAATTCGACAGGCCGACCGTGATATGAACTCCCCGCAGGTCAGGATCTTTGCGGATCAGCCGCATGGCATCCAATCCGATATTGACAATTCCGTACGTGTCTGCGCCGACCGGCGCCAGCCCGGGATCGATGATGATCTGGTCGTTGGACCGGTGAGCCTTCTTTTCAAGGAGCTCCACAAAATATTTCGCGGCGTAGTGAACATCTTGCGCGTTCAGACATTGTGCAGTTCCTCCATCAACAAACCGCTCCGATGCCATCACGACGACAAGGGTGTCGTACTCCACGAGTAACTCTATCATCTCCTCGAGACGCTCCCGGGATGCGGCAACGGAGTTAAGGATCGGCGCGCCCGATTTGGAGCGATTGTAATGCTTCAGCGCAACTTTGTGGTAATCAATCGATGGGTTGTCGATGCACAGCGGCACCGAGCTCACCTCTTGAATTGCAGGTACAAGGTCGGGAAGGAAGCTCAACATTTCCTCGGGCCGTACCTGGATCTGCTGTGTCCCGTCGATGTTGAGATCAAGAAAATCAACGCCGAGGTCGGATTGCGACCGGGCGAGGCGCTGGTAGCCTGCAACATCGCGCTTGCTGAATGCCGCCCGTGCACGGCCGTACGCGTTGTTGATGAGGTCTCCGATGATATGAAGTCTTTTAGGTTCCATTGTTTGGCCTAGTAAGTGAAGTTGTATTGAGCGTGAACCCACCTCCTTTTCCCCCGAATAAGCCGGAGAGAAACCTCCCTCCCCTGAAGGGGAGGGTAGGGGTGAGGTCACTTAATGAACAATGAACCGGAAAGACGAAAAGAACGCGAAGAGAAAATCAAAATTCGTCTCGGCGACCTTCGCGCCTTTGCGGTTTTCTTTACAAAAGCCTTTTACTTTTCCTTCGTGAATTGCGAATGATCCTTGCCGAGCCAAAAATTTGCCCATGAAGATGTTCCGCGCAATCCCTGGTTCTGGATGACAGGTGCATGCTTCAACATCGATTCCGCGGCAACTCCATCTTCCCGGAGTCGTTCGTACGCGCGGAGCCAGATGCACTCGCCGTAACCCTCTACTTCGCAGCGTCCGTCCAGGGTGCCTCCGCAGGGGCCGTTGCGCTGGTTCTTAGCACACTGCGACTCCGGACAGAGAAATGCAATATCCGGAAGCGAGCAATCACCGCAATCCTTGCAGCGAAAAATAATTGCCTTGCTTAGATGCTCAATTGTCCGAAGTGTCCCGGGTCCCTGATCAGGATTTTTTGAATTTTTGCAAATTCTTGCTCCCAGTTTTCCAAGTACACTGCTGCGCGTGAACATGAGATTATGCATCCACTTGGAGAAACGAAATGACAGATTCGTCTGCCGCGGTTTTGATATTACAGGACGTGGATTAGCAGGCTCAGTTGCCGGAGGTGCACCGATTGATTCTTGGGGATAGTAGAAATACTCGACCTGCCTTGAGAAACTGATTTCGGAATAGAATTGCTTCCAATCATCCCGAGCAAAAGATTTTTCAATCTCTATGATCTTTTCGATGGCCGAGTAGTCATAGGCTCCTCCGAGGTACGCGCCCCTGTACCCCAGATGGCGATAGATCGCAATTTGTTTTGCCGCAAACTCATAAAAGAATGCTTTTCCCCTATCCGCTGAACGTCCGTGACGTTGGCAAATCTCCAGTAGTGCCGGAGTGACGACGATCCCGGGTATCTTGTGGTCGTGGAATAGTTGGGCAACTTTGAGGTTGAGGATGTAGACGTTGCCGATCAACGGCACCTGGTTCATCCCATGTCGGTCCATATAAAGGCGGAGCTCCTGGATTTTTCTGGAATCGTAACCGACCTGGTTGATGATGAACCGCGCACCGCATTCAACTTTTTTCTGCAGCTTCAGGTATTGCGGTATGACTTCCCCCTCGCGCAATTTGAAATTGGTCGTCACCGCTCCGACGAAAAATTCAGTCTTGCCGAAAAGGTTCGTTTCATTGCGGGTGCTGTTGCCGGGATCGTCGAACCCGTTATTCATCTTGTTGAGCATCGAGATGAGGCCGATGGAGTCGATGTCGAAGACCGGTTTCGGCATTCCTTCGTTGCCGGTGACCGGATAATCCCCGGTCATTGCGAGGATGTTGTGGAATCCCTCGCTGTGAAGCTGCCAGGCAGCACTTTCCAATCCGTTCCGGTTGAGGTCTTTGCAGGTAAGATGGATGACGACTTCTTTTCCGGCGTAGAGGATCGGCTTTCCGAGCGCCTGGGGTGCCAGCTGCGGGTTGCCGCCGGCATTGTCTGTGACAGAGACCCAATCGATACCGGGAGATTCCGCAAGCTGGTTGGCGAATGCCCGGGCGCGGAGGGCGCTCTTCGCCGCCATCGATCCGCGAATCGACACCAGTTCGATCCCGAGGAGAAAGTCGTCCGATTGATATAATTTCTCGCGAAGGGTATGCATCATTCGATCAATCGATAGGAGGTAACCACCCGCTGAGAGCGTAGGTTATGAAGGGACTCGTGCAGTGCTCCGGTTAAATTCGCTGACGATTTTGCGAATAGCACGTGTGTGGTCGGGAGTGCTGCCGCAACATGAGCCGATAATGTTCGCTCCTGCATCGAGGGCTTGAGGAAGGCCAAGCGCCATATCTTCCGGAAGTTGCTTGTACACCGCTGTTCCCTTCTCGAGCACAGGAAGTCCGGCGTTTGGCTGAACCATCGTCGGCAAGGAACTCGTCTTTCGATAGAGTTCAACCACTCTCGCCGCGCCCGTCATTTCCATCCCGGTGCCGCAATTCAGCGCAATGATGTGCGCTCCTTTTTCTTCTATCTGTCTGGCCGCTTCCTCCGGCAAGACGCCCATCATCGTCACATAGAATGTTTTATCTGCGGATAAATCGTATGCGAGCGAGGCAATGATGGTTGGCGCGCCTGCCGCTTTCGCCGCCTCGATCACGATGCTGAGTTCTTCGATTGATGTCTGTGTCTCGATGATGATCGCGTCGGCTCCGGCTTCGACAAGCGCCCGAGCCTGCTCCTCGTACACAGCTCGGGCGGTTTCCTGTGGAAAGTCTCCGTAGGGTTCGAGGATGGCTCCGAGCGGACCGATGTCGCCAAGAACATATCCATCAACATCACCAAACGCCTTTCGGGCAATCCGGACTCCGGCACGGTTAATGGCGTCCACCTTGTCGGCATGTCTGTGCCGTTCAAGCATGGTTCTGCTGGCACCAAAAGTGTTCGTAATAAGGCAATCTGCTCCGGCTTGCACATAGCGTCGGTGAATTTCCAGAATACGGTCTTCGTTCGTCAGATTCCAGAGTTCGCCGCAGCCGCCAGGTTCGAGACCGGCGAGCATCAGTTGTGTTCCCATCGCACCGTCGCAAACAAGCCGGCGTTCGAGAGCGGCCTTGTGGAGAAGCTTCTTCATGATAGAATGGTTTGCGGTATCACAGAGTTAAAAGGTGAATAGTATTGATGCCAAGACTTGAAGGCTTATAGACAAAATCAGACCGCAACATTTTTCCGACCTCTCCCTATTCTCTTTCGCGCTAAGCAGTAGGATTGCTTTTTTCCCTCCCCTTTAAAGGGAGGGAAAGGGTGGGGTCGGTGACGCAATTATTACTGCAAGATCATCTTCGTGTTGCTGGTATCCAACTCACCGCTTCCCGGCTTCCAGTTCTTTTTTCAAAGCTTCAGCAACTTCTTGAGCGGTTCCTTCGCGTTCGAGCTCGTTTCCCCATCTCCATTGCGAGAGATAGTCGTCAGTTCCCGTTAGGCCTTGTGACTGCGCGGTCTGGTCGATGAGTGCAATAAATTTAGACCCGAGTTCAACTTTCGTTTCGTCGAAATCGTCCCACGCTTTAACTTGCGAAGGAATATCCTGCCAATAAAGAATCTGGTATAAGGCCATGGTGAGTTATCCGTCAAAGTTTGACAACTCGATGACGATTATTCTTTTGAATCTGCTTTCTTGCCGACAAGTTTCAGGAACAGATCGACTGCACTTGAAGCATCGGCGCCGTACCCATCTGCTCCGATTTCATCGGCATACATTTGACTGATTGGAGCGCCGCCGATGGCCATCTTGATATGACCGAGGCCTTTTTCCTGGAAGCCGTCGATGACGACTTTCATATATGCCATTGTTGTCGTCAAGAGGGCGCTCATGCCGATGATATCCGGCTTATGCTGCTCTGCAGCCGCAAGAAACTTTTCGATGCTCTGGTCCACACCGATATCATAGACAGTGAAGCCAGCACCCTCGGCCATCATACAGACAAGATTCTTTCCGATGTCGTGCAGGTCGCCGCGGACCGTTCCCATAAGGAGAACCCCGGCAGGTTGAACAACCGAATCTTTCGAACTGAGGAGCGGTTTCAACACCGACATGCCGGCTTTCATCGCACGGGCAGCAATCAACACCTCCGGAACATAGAGAATGTTGTGTTTGAAGTCCTCGCCGACGACGCTCATGCCGGCGATGAGGCCTTCGGTTAGCACTTCCTGCACCGACCTTCCTTCGGACAAGGCATCCTTGGTCATCTGTTCTACTTCTTTGGCCTTCCCCTCGTACAGGCATTGGTTCATGAGTGCATAATCGGGCATTGCTATCTCCTAGACATTGCCACCTTGTCAAGGTTTAAAACCTTGACAAGGTGGCTAGTACTCTATCGTTTGGCATTATATTCATCCAAGGCTTTCAGCATCGCCTGGATGTTCTGGCGCGGCATTCCGGGGCTCGTCCCGCCGCCAACCGAAAGTATAATTCCTTCCCCTCCGCTTTTTTCGAGGATGTCGAGGGTTGCTACACGGACTTCTTCCGGTGTGCCACGAACGCCCACTTCCAGCGGGTTGACGTTTCCCATAAGGCACATCCTGTCTCCAACGCGCGCTTTCACCTCGGCAATGTCGGTTTGCTTACCCCAATTCAACACGTTAAATCCGCAGTCCGGCAAGTGATCGAGGCACGCACCTATTTCCGCATCGTTGTGATAAATTTTCACCCAATCTTTTGGAAAAGCGTCGCAGATCTTTTTCAGGTACGGATGTGCGAACTCCTGGTAATGTTCCTCATTGATAAATCCAACAATATCATCCAGGATGAAAATTCCCTCCACGGTATTTCCCATTGCTTTGTGCTGAGCCTTGAGCCAATCGATGATCAAGTTTGTGCAGAGGCTGATCAACTTGTGAGCCCATTCAGGCTTTTCGACAAGATCGATCATGAAGTCGGTCGTGCTCCGGACAAATCCCGCTGTGCAGAGCGGTCCGCGGGAAGTTACCAGCGGAAGTATCTCCCCGGTGTCGAGTATCCGCTGCCGCTGCATCCGGATGCGGTGAAGAGTCATCCCCATGAATGCATCGCTCTCGACTTCGTAATCCGGAAAATTGTCAATGTCCTCGATATGGTAAAGCGTATGATATTCGCTCGGCGTGTTGTCTTGCCAGAATTTTATCTTTGAGCCCAGCGCGGAGGGCTCTGCGGCCATCCCGTACTCCATCCACCAGGAAGGAATGAAAATAACGTCGCGGAACTCCTGGTGGATCTTCAGGTTGGATTGAAACCACAATTCCGGGTCGAGAAAATAGTCCATATGCTTT